>JALWJV010000329.1 GCA_026996955.1 Deltaproteobacteria bacterium | reverse complement strand
CAGTGAACAGTACCGCACTGCTCCACAGATTCAGCTTTCCTACCTGCTCTTTGATATTGCATCTGCAGAGAGGGATGCAAATGTTACAGACGCGGAAATCACCCAGTGGTACGAGGAGCATAAGCAGGATTATCATAAGGACGAGCAGCGCAGGGCACGTCACATCCTGATCAAGATCCCTGAAAATGCATCTGATGAGGAGGTACAGGCCAAAAAGAAGAAGGCGGATGAAGTCCTTGCAAAAATCAGGAAGGGTGCTGATTTTGCGGAAGTGGCAAAGGAGTTTTCAGAGGATCCGGGTTCTGGTCAAAAGGGTGGAGAGTTAGGTTACTTTACCCGTAATTCCATGGTCAAGCCCTTTGCTGATAAGGTGTTCAGTATGAAAAAGGGAGAGGTCAGTGAGCCGGTGCGTACCCGTTTTGGATGGCATATAATCCTGCTTGAGGATATTAAGCCTGAACACACTCAGCCTATTGAAGAGGTGAAGGAAGAGATTAAAAAGCGCCTTGCCCGTCAAAAGGCCAACAAGGTGGTTTGGGACAGGGCAAATGCCGCTTATGATGAAATTATCCAGATGGGAAGCCTTGAAGATTTTGCCAAGGCATCAGGCCTGTCCTTAAAGACCACACCAATGTTTTCAAAAAGCTCACCTCCTGCAGTGCTTGGCAGAGATCCTGAGCTGCTGAACAACATCTTTGCCCTTTCCAAGGGAGAGCTGACATCACTGCTTGATGTGCCAGAGGGCGTTATGATAGCCGAGGTAACAGAGAAAAAGGCGCCCTATATTCCTGAGTTTGAGGCAGTCAAGGACAGGGTGCGTCAGGCATATATAAAGGATAAGGCAAAACAGCTCTGCCGTGAAAAGGCCCAGTTGATGCTTGAGCAGGCAAAGAAGGATGGTATTGAGTCAATCTGCAAGGATGGAAACTGCACTGTTCAGGAAAGCGGATTCTTCAAGCGTACTGATCAGGCTGCCAATGGAAAACTTCCAGGTCCTGTGGCAAGGGCCTCATTAAGCCTCTATTCCGGCAAGATCTTTCCTGATGATGTGCTTGAAAGTGGCAACTCCTTTTTTATCCTTGCATTCAAGCAGGCAAAGGATGCTGACATGAAGGGGTTTGAAGAGGCAAAGAAGGAGATATCTGCCAAAATTCTCCAGGAAAAGCAGAAGAGTGTTTTTGAAAACTGGCTCAAACACGCCCGGGAGCAGGCTGAAATACAGGTTTCAAAGACCTTTAACCTGGATTGAGCGATTGTCGGATTTGCTGCAGATCCGCGAAAGAGGAATTCCCATAATAGTCGGCTATATGGGAATTCCTCTGACAAAGGAGATGCAGTAAATACGGCAATCCCGAAGGGTTTCAAAACTGGAAAGCTATAATCGACATAACTCCTTTTAATTTCGTTGAAAAAACAATTTTCCAGATTTTGAAACGCTCAATCTAGGCTTTAAGAATTTTTAACGTAACTGTTCTGTGTATTAAGAGTAATCAGGGTTCGTGAATAGATACAAAGAATGCTAAATTTAAAGGGGCAGTGAGTTACATACTTACTGCCCCGTTTCTTTATAATCCCACTTCCTTAAGTGCCTTTATGAGTTTTTTCTGTTCCCTGTTGAGCTTTCCTGGCACATCCACCATGACACGTACGTAATGATCTCCCCTTCCGCCAGTGGAAGTGGGAAGACCCTTGTTTTTCAGGCGCATCTTCTGTCCGCAACGGGTTCCCGCCGGGATCTTCAGTTTTACAGACCCGCCGTCTATGGTCTGTACCTGGGCCTTTGTGCCAAGACATGCCTCAGAGAACGGGATGAAAAGGTCAGTTTCTACATCATTGCCCTTTACACGGAAGCCGGGGCCTGCTGCCACATGAATTCTCAGGTACAGGTCACCCCTGCCTCCCGGGCCAGGGGTCCCCTTCCCGGCAACCCTTATCTTTTTGCCTTCGGTTATCCCTTTTGGGATGTTAACAGAGATTTTTTCCTGAACGCCCCCTGTCTGGAGCGAGATAATTTTTTTGCCCCCTTCAAGCAGTTCCTTGGGGGTGAGTGTCATGTCAAGTATGACATCCTGCCCCTTGGGTTGTGGCTGATAAAAATGGGAACCTGCCCCTGAGTGGCAGCCACCGCCGCAGCCTCCTCCACCCTGATGAAATCCTCCGCTGAAGAGGTCTTCAAACGAGGCATTGCCTGTCCTTGCATGCGGGCCTGCAGACCCGCCGAAAAATATGTTGAAAATGTCACCGCCCATTCCAAGATCGCGGAAAATGGAGCTGAAATCAGCATTGCGGAATATGTCCTCTTGGCTGTACCGGCGGTGAAACTCGCTTGAACCAAAGGTATCGTACTGTTTTTTCTTCTCAGGATCGCTCAGTACGGCGTAAGCCTCGTTGATCTCCTTGAATTTCTCTTCAGCAGCCTTGTCACCCTTGTTTTTGTCTGGGTGATATTTGACAGCAAGCTTTCTGAAAGCCTTTTTTATCTCTTCCTGTGATGCATCTTTTGATACACCAAGGACTTTGTAGTAATCTTTGTTTGTACCCATGATTCTTATACCGTTTTATCCCTTTTTAGCTATGCGTGCCCATGGCTGAATAAATA
>JALWJV010000328.1 GCA_026996955.1 Deltaproteobacteria bacterium | reverse complement strand
GGTTTTTTACTGCGTATTCACCATTAAGGATTGTTTGAGGCTGTAAAGGGGTGCATGGAGTACCCCTCTTTGCATCTGCCTGCTTGCGTTTTGCGCTTTCAGCATGTTACTTTCTTCTCTCCTTCCGTTGCGTCAACTTTTCTCTTTCCAGATATCGCCCCATGATACAGAAAGCCACAATCAATGATGTAAAGGAAATACATGCGCTGCTCTCCGCTTTTGCGGCAAAGGATCAGCTTTTGCCCCGTTCCCTCAGTGAGCTGTATGAACATCTCAGGGACTACACGGTGTACAGGGACAGCAGCGGGGCAGTGATAGGGACCGTTGCCCTCAGTATTTCCTGGGAGAATCTGGCTGAGGTTCGTTCCCTTGCGGTAATGGAGAACAGGCAGAATGAGGGCATAGGACGGCTGCTGGTGGAGCACTGCCTTTCCGAGGCAGTGACGCTTGGTATTTACAGGGTGTTTACCCTGACATATCAGCAAGATTTTTTTGAAAAGATGGGATTTGCACCGGTTGACAAGGGCGTGCTTCCGCACAAAATATGGGCAGATTGTGTAAAATGCCCAAAGTTTCCAGACTGTGACGAGACGGCAATGCTTATTGAGCTTTGACCGTTTTGGTGTTCGTGGACATATAATCCGTACAGGACAATTTTATGATAGGTAATATTTTACAGAAAGTTTTTGGAACAAGACATGACAGGGAGGTCAAAAAACTAAGGCCCCTTGTTGCCAAAATAAATGACCTTGAGCCTGAAATCCAGGCACTGTCTGATGATGAGCTCAAGGCAAAGACCCCGGAGTTTAAACAGCGCATTGAAAACGGAGAGTCCCTTGACTCCCTGCTCCCCGAGGCATTTGCCGTTGTGCGGGAGGCAGGAAAGCGTGTTTTGAACATGCGTCATTACGATGTGCAGCTTATTGGCGGCATAGTGCTTCATCAGGGGAAGATTGCAGAGATGAAGACCGGTGAAGGTAAAACCCTGGTAGCCACCCTGCCGGTCTATCTGAATGCACTTACCGGGCGCGGTGTGCATGTTGTAACTGTCAATGACTATCTTGCAAAACGTGACTCCCAGTGGATGGGAAAACTTTACAATTTCTTAGGGCTTTCCACCGGTGTTATTGTCCACGGCCTGGATGATGACGAGAGAAAGGCTGCCTACGCTGCGGATATCACCTACGGAACCAACAACGAGTTCGGCTTTGATTTCCTTCGGGACAACATGAAATACTCCCTTGAGGACATGGTGCAGCGGGAGTTCTACTATGCCATTGTGGATGAGGTGGACAGTATCCTCATTGATGAGGCGCGGACACCGCTGATCATATCCGGCCCGTCTGAAGACTCCACTGACCTGTACTACAGGGTGAACAGTGTAATCCCGTCACTCAAGAAGGATACCCACTTTACTGTTGATGAAAAGGCAAGGACCGCATCCCTTACAGACGAAGGCGTGGTGCTTGTGGAGAAGATGCTTGGTGTGGACAATCTCTATGATCCGGTGAATACCGAGATACTGCACCATGTTCAGCAGGCGCTCAAGGCCCATGCCCTTTTCAAGAAGGACGTTGACTACATTGTGAAGGATGGCGAGGTAATCATTGTAGATGAATTTACCGGGCGCATCATGCCTGGAAGACGCTACAGTGACGGCCTGCATCAGGCCCTTGAGGCAAAGGAAGGCGTGAAGATTGAAAGCGAGAACCAGACCCTTGCCTCCATCACCTTCCAGAACTTCTTCCGTATGTATGAAAAGCTTGCCGGTATGACCGGTACAGCAGATACTGAGGCTGCTGAATTCAAGAAGATATATGATCTTGATGTGGTGGTTATTCCCACGGATAAGCCCATGATCCGTGTTGACCACCCTGACGTGGTGTTCCGTACCATTGAAGAGAAGTTTAATGCCGCAGCAAGGGAGATAAAGGAGCTTCATAAGAAGGGGCAGCCGGTCCTTGTTGGAACCACCAGCGTTGAGGATTCAGAGCGGCTCTCAGGTATTCTTAAAAAGATGGGTGTGCCCCATGAGGTGCTTAATGCCAAGTATCATGAACGAGAGGCTGAGATTGTGGCACATGCAGGTGAAAAGGGGCGTGTCACCATTGCCACCAACATGGCAGGTCGAGGCACGGATATTGTGCTTGGTGAAGGTGTGGCCGAGCTTGGCGGCCTGCACATCCTTGGTACTGAACGGCATGAGTCCAGGCGGATCGACAATCAGTTGAGGGGCCGTGCAGGCAGGCAGGGAGATCCAGGCTCTTCCCGTTTCTATCTTGCCCTTGAGGATGACCTGCTTCGCATATTCGGTTCTGAGCGGATAGCAGGGCTCATGGACAAGATGGGTATGGAGCCTGGAGAGCCAATCGAGCACTCAATGCTCTCAAAGGCCATTGAAAATGCACAGCGCAAGGTAGAGGCCCACAACTTTGAAATCCGTAAACACCTCCTTGAGTATGACGATGTAATGAACAAGCAGAGGGAGGTGATTTACAGTCAGCGCAAGCAGATAATGAAGGGCGAAAACCTGCGGGACGATATCATGGAGTTCATAGACGAGATCGTCTCGGTGCTGGTTTCAACCTATGCAGATGAAAAGGCCTCTCCCTCTGAATGGGATTGGGACGGCCTGATAAAGAGGCTAAAGGGCCAGTTTGCCCTTGATCTGAAAATTTCAGAAGAAGAGCGTGAGAACCTCACTGTGGAAGAGCTTGAGGAGAAACTGGACAGGCTCTTTCACGAGGCATATGAAAAGCAGGTTGAACTTTTTGGTCCGGAGGAGATGGCACGTGCCGAACGATTTATAATGTTGCAGGTGCTTGACGGGCTTTGGAAGGATCACCTCCTTAACATGGATCACCTCAGGGATGGCATCGGCCTTCGCGGATATGGTCAGAAAGACCCGTTGCAGGAGTACAAGCGTGAGGGCTTTGACATGTTCATGGACATGATCCAGCGCTTCCGTGAGGAGACTGTCAGTATCCTGCTGCGCATTGTGCCCATGCGTCAGGAAGAGGTGGATGCAATGGAGGAAAAACGGCGCAGACAGCAGGAGAGGGAGCTTCGCATGAACCGTGGTGAGGATGAGAAGCCACAACCTGTGCGGCGCAAGTCAAAGAAGGTAGGGCGCAATGAGCCGTGTCCGTGTGGAAGCGGCAAGAAGTACAAGAAGTGTTGCGGAAGGAGCTAAGCGCCCGTTTCGCCGGGGACGCAAAGTTTAATAATTATGACATCACAGTTAAAAGTAAACGGATTTCGCGGGGCTGCTGTGAAGGCAGGAATAAAGTATGAAGGCAGGCTGGATTTGGGCCTTATAGTATCTGATACCCCGGCTGTGGCTGCTGCAGTATTTACCAGGAACGTGGTGAAGGCGGCCCCTGTGCTTGAAGGCATGAAGCAGATGACACAACCAGATGCCCGAATCAGCGCAGTAGTGGTAAACAGCGGAAATGCCAATGCCTGCACCGGAAGGCAGGGCATTGAGGATTATCATGCCGTATGCAAAGAGGCAGCCCGTCTTCTTGATGTGCCGGAGTCACAGGTGGTCTTTTCATCAACCGGTGTCATTGGCGAGCCGCTTCCGGTTCAGCGTTTCATGGCAGCACTTCCTGAGGCTGTTTCAAATCTTGATGCTGAAGGAATTCTTGCAGTCAGTGACGCAATCCTTACCACCGATACTGTGCGAAAGACAGCCGTGGCAGAGGTGGAGCTCGACGGCAGGCCTGTAACCCTTGCCGGCATGGCAAAGGGTGCAGGGATGATCGGGCCTGACATGGGGCCCCCACAGGCTACAATGCTCAGTTTTATCATGACAGATGCCGCGGTTGAACCGGCCTGGTGGCAGGATGTCCTTTCTGCAGGGACTGAGCAGAGTTTTAACAGGATTCTTGTGGATGGGGATACAAGCACCAATGATACAGTCTATGCCCTTGCAAACGGTTTTGCAGGAAATAAGCCGGTAGATGAAGGGCACAGTGGTGCAGATGCGTTAAGGCGTGCACTGTTTTCCGTTATGAGGGACCTGGCACTTCAGATTGTCCGGGATGGAGAAGGGGCTACCAAGTGCGTGGCAGTTACCGTAAGGGGTGCATCATCTCCAGAAGATGCAGAGAAGGTGGCCCGCACCATAGCTGAATCTCCCCTTGTAAAGACAGCGCTCTTTGGCGAGGACCCTAACTGGGGCAGGATCTTTGCCGCGGCAGGCAGGGCTGGTGTGAGTTTTGATCCGGAGGCGGTCACCCTTTCAATAGGCGATGTGATAATAGCAGAGGACGGAAGAGGTAAAGGAAAGGATGCTGAGGCGGATGCTGCCAGGATTATGTCAGGAGCCGAGTTTGAAATCACCCTTGAAATCGGCCCTGGCGGTGGCCAGGCCACGGTATATACCAGTGACCTTTCAGATGAGTACGTTCACATAAATGCCGATTACAGGACGTAGTCCAAGGCTTTGTAAAATGCCGGTTTTTGTGCGGGGGGAGATGATCAGGTTTGGTATTCCTGTTCTTTACGAAAATAGATTCCAGGCAGCCTTCAAGCACATGAAAAGGTTAATAAAATTCAAAACGCCTTCCCACCAATCAAGAATCTAGAGAATCCATCTTTGCGGCTTCCCTGAGTTTCTCGATGTCTATTTTGTCCTGTAGTCTGCCACTTGCCTCCTTTGCCTGAATCAGATCAGATAGGGAAATAAAAAACATTTCTATATCACCAATTCTTACAATTTCACGATTCTTCCAAGCGTCATCGAACTCTATTCCTGGAATCGACATCATGATATCAATTCTGAGAGGAGGCCTTCCCATCTGATAGAAATAGCCTTTTTGTGTAAAATCCTTCTGGGTAAGATTTTCTAGAGGAGCTCCAAATTCCTTCAAGGCGCAATAAACATCTTTTGCATTTTGTTCATCTGTTGCGATAAGGATATCAAGGTCTTTGGTAAAGCGAGGCTCGCTATACTTCATGACTGCATACCCACCAACGATGAGATAACGTATTTTATATTTTTCGAAAATTTTCAACAGCTCTTTGAAGTCTGGACTGGTGAGCATCTTTCCCCTTGATCAACAAATAGTCATTTACCATTTCTGCCGCAGCCTTAAAAATGATCTCATCTCCCTGTTCCTGCCAGAACCGGATATCGAAAATGCGCCTGTCATCTGTGATGCGTAAATAATTTTCTTCTATTTTTTTCATTTGGCGGTATTTATCAGTCCTGGATTCAGGTTGTCATCACCTGAATATAGGAGGAAACCAAGTGTTCACATCATGACCTAATCTTCCCACTCGTTTTTGATCCTGTCTATAATCTTCTGTACAAACTGCACATTTTCCGGCGGGCATATTCCAAGAAGCGGGGCGTCCTGCTCAACCAGGTCCCCTGCCTTGAAATAGACCTTGTAGATAATGCCTGGCATGCCCTCATACTTTAACAGGGTGTCCCGCTTCATCAGGGACATTATCAGCACATCATCTCCAGGCTTTATTGAAATAGACTTTTCTGTTCCCTTTTCCATCTGGGATGCAATGTCAGGCGGCAGGTAATATCTTGCCTTCTGGGGGGCTGGAAAGACTGTGAGCACCTCTGTAAGAATACGGTCTATGATCTCATCCTTGGTGAGCCTGTGGCGGATTTTAAGTAAAGGTGTCCCTGCCTCGGCAAATTTGCCCTCAAACTCATGCCTTATTTCTGCTACCTGTCCGTTGCATTTGGCCGTAATCCTCTTGGGATTGTTCTCCCTCTCAAGTATAAACAGCAAGGTGCCGGGCTTGTGCAGCCACTGGCCGGAGGGCCCCTGGGTGTGCTGCCCCTCTGTGACCTTGAATGTCACAATTCCGGTGTGCGGTGCGCAGATCTCATGATCCTCATAGGGGTTTGCGTGATACTGCCGTAGAAGCTCGTTTAGGTTCAGATCCATAATCTATGCAATTATTCGCCGTGCTTACTTGTAGTACAGGTTTGGCCCACCCATTGTCTGAAGGGCGTCGTAAAGATTTTTCCGGAAATCGCGCCTGTCCCAGATCCCCTGTATGTGTCCCCGCATAAGTGCATTCCGGGCGCTGTGGTAGTCAGGCGGAACGTCCTGGCCCGTTGTTTCCCTTATGACCCTTGGCCCTGCAAAGCCGATACGGGATGACCTGATACCAACCTGATACGGAGAGCAGCCAAGGAAGCTTGCAACAGGGCCGGCATAGGAGTTGTTGTCATAGACAACTATGTAGAGCCCGCCACTGTCAACGTACTCACGTACTGCCATTGTGCATCTGGGCATCTGGATTACACCCAGCGTGCCCTCCTGTATCCTGATTCCCCCGGTGGTGTGTATGTATGCAATAAAAGGACGCCGCCTTGTACGTGCAAGGTCACATGCCCTGATGAATTTCTCACCCTCGGCACTTCCAAAGGTTCCGCTTCTGAAGTTGCTGTATGGCATGGCAACTACAATCTTTATGCCCATGAGCTTTGCCTTGAAGGTGATAATTCCAGATTTGCGTCCGGTACGCTGGACATCCCTGTTCAGCCTGGCATCCAGCCCCTGGAATTTAAGCGGATTGCCTGAGATTATATGATTGTTGAACTCCCGGACACTGCCCGCATCAAATAAATTTTGCAGATACCACTGATATTCAAGGGGAAAATGGTGACCGCATGTGGGGCACACACCACAGAATTCGCCGTAAAGGTCAGGTACCCACAGGTCAAGGCAGCCGTACTTTGCAGCATTGGGGCATGAAACCGTTCTGTCCTCGTTGGCAAGCGGGCTTACATACTGCTCCCACTCCCTGTTAAAAATGGAGATCTGTGATGCCTCGTCACTGTACTGGCGTGCCCCTTCCTGGGGACCGGCAAGAAAATCAACAGCTGCCTTCACAGGCTCTGTTATGTTTGACAGAAAGGCCGCACCTTCACCTGTAACCTCCTGCAGGACTTTCTGAACGTTTTTCTTCTGGGGTTTCAGGAGTCCATACTTGATTTCGTAGTACAGCCGACTTATGGTCTCCTTTGTTTTGTCCTTAAGGGTTGAGGTGTCAATAATTGTCTGTTTTTTAAGCTCAATATAGCCCTGCCCCATTGCACGGTATTTTTTGGAGCGAAGCTCAAGGAGCCGTTCTATCTCGGCATCTGAAAGGTTCCACGATATATGTACGCCAAAGTCGTCAGTTGAGTCCTGAGGGTGCTTTTTAACCTGCCTGCGAAGGGCATAGGCACGAAATGCCCTGAAACTCTTGGTGCTGAGCACCACCTCATCTGTTGCCTTGATCATCTCAAAGCGCAGGCGTTTGAAGAAGTCGTAATCATCCCTCCTGGCACCAAGGGGCGGTTCCTGGACAATGCGGTCAATGGTGCCAAGCCGCAGGTTATCCTCGGCTGTCATGCAGAGCTGTTCTGCACATTTTTCAATAAGCTCTCTTGGAACCTTCTGGCCTTCCCTGATTCTCCCTTCAATGGCTGCTGCCCCTTCAGGTGAGATAACAGAGTAGTAGCCGTGGGAGGCCATGAGCCTCATGTCAGCAAGCCCGATGGCCTCAGCTCCACCAGAGCCGCCCTCAGATATGAATGACACCATGGGCACCTCAAGTTTGCTCATGGCATAGATGTTACGGGCTATCTGCTGGGCCGCACCAGGAAAATCCTCAATGGGGTATGAACCCGGTGTGAATATGAAGAAATGGATGGGAATACCCTCGGTCTCAGCCACCTTCATGTAGCGGAGCGCCTTGTCATTGCCCCAGGGCTTGGCACAGCCTCCGTTACGGTACTCCTCACCCATACCCTTCTCATGGCCAATGACCATGACCTGATGGCGGTATATTTTTTTCTTGACCCGCCGTGAAATTGTGGCCCTTGCAACCACTACAGCAGGATCAATATTGCAGTCTTCCTCTCCACCCAGTTCGGTGAAGCTGTCATAGATGTTTTCCAGAATATCCTGAAGCGTAAAGCGCTGCACACTCCGCACGATGTTAACCATGCGTACAGGCGTTATCTCCTTTGCAGCCCTGTCTTCAAGGATTGAAATGCGCTCATCAAGCACCTTGATCCTGCGGAACAGTTCCTTGGCAGGAAGTTCGAATATGGCGCTCCTTAAAAACGTCACCTCTTCCAGGAGGGTATCCAGCGCATACCACCGGCTGTCTCCTATAACGTCTGCAAGATATGAGATGCGGCTTGCAAGCTGGGTCAGAAACTGACCGCTGTCCGCTATATGTTTTTGTTCAGCATCCATAAATAGTATTGTTACCCGGTTTTAGTGCAGAAAGTCAAAAACAGGGGTCTAAAACTGGAGCACATCTTCAAGTCTGTCGTACAGATATGCCAGATTGGTGATTATGGGTTCGTCATGGGCCGTTTTGCCCTCAATGGTTGACTTGAGCAGGAATGATGCAGCCCTTTCCCTTGCCTCTTCAGTGTTTTTCCCCCAGATTATGGCAAGGGCAAGATTTGGGTCATATTCAGTGGGTATGTCGTAGGGTTTGTCCATGGGCACATGGGAGTAAAGCCTTGCCCACGGTTCCTGGGGAAATTCAAATTTGGTTATTGTTCCGCACCAGGGCGCAAAGCCGCGCCTTACATCCTCAGCCACAATCCTGAGCTCTATGCTGGTGCCTTCAAAGAAAATGTCATCCTGGGTAAAGCCAAGTTTTTCACCCATTGCAGCCCTGATCTGTTCTCTTATGAGATTCACAGGAATATCTTCCCTGCCACGGATTCGGGAGATACAGGCAGAGATCTCATTTTCAACCTGTATCCTGGTGTTCACCTCAAGGAGATATGGAGAGCCGTCCCGGGTTACAACCCACTCCCATGTCCCTGCGCTGTCGTACCCAACCTCCTTGGCAAGTTTTACAGAGTAGTTTGTTATGTCATCAAGTACTTTCGGGGCATCAAAGGAGTAGTTACATACCGAGGGATCAAAGCCAGGCGCCACCTCAACCCTCTTCTGTCTCCCTGTGCTCTGAATGGTGCAGTTTCTGGTGCCAAAGTGGGTTACAGTGCCGTGGCGGTCGCACAGGAGCTGGACCTCTATGTGCTGGTAATCGGTAAGGCACTGCTCAATAAGCACCCCTTCGTCTCCGAACTGGCGTTTGGCATAGTTCTGGATTCGGCGGTAGATGCGTCTGAAGGTATCAAGGTGTTTAACCTCCTCAATACCCATGCCTCCGCCGCCTGCAGATGCCTTTACAAGTATGGAAGGGGAGGTAATGCCCTGTTCACGCTGTTGAAGAAACAGCTCCTCTGCCAGGGCTTCAGCCTCTATTTCGCTGTAGATAGGTGCGTCAGAGCCGGGAATTACCGGGATCCCAAGGGATTTGGCAACCCGTTTGGTGTTGATTTTGCTACCCAGGTCGCGGATAACCTCCCATCTGGGACCTATAAAGGTAATGGGCCTGGTGCGCAGAGTCGCCCTTCGTGCAAAACGGAAGTTTTCTGAAAAAAAACCGTAGCCCGGATGTATGGCAGTAGCGCCTGCCTGGTCAGCCACGGCAAAGATCTCATTCGGGTCTTTGTAACTGGATATTCTGTAAATCCGTTTTTCAGGCCCCTTTTCCCTGGCACGCCTGACGTGCAGAGAATGGCGGTCTTCCTGAGTATAGACCACGATGTAGTCACAACCAAGGTCTTCACATGCCATCATGATGCGGATGGCAATCTCTCCGCGATTTGCTATGAGTACACGCTCTTTCTTCATAGGTTCTCCAGTCACGAGTTTTATAATTGAAATGCTACCCTGAGTCAATTTATACGTGGCTCCGGCGGCATTGGCCTGCAGCCCTGCTTCGAGTCTTTGACAGCGCAACAGATGAGGCAGTTTATTGGCAGATACCACCTGCAATCTGTACTTTATGGACATATTTTAGTATGCTGCCTGTTTGCAAAAGAAAGGGTGTATGAATGTCAGTAAGTTCTGAAAAAAAGGCACGGCTGGGCATGGTGAATTTCATCAACACCGCCCCTGTTTACATGCCGTGGAAAGAGGCTGGAGGGCATGGTGCATGGGAGATAGTTGAAGGTACTCCAACCGAGCTTAATGCCCTGCTGAAGCAGGGCAGGATTGATGCAGGCCTTGTATCATCCTATGCCTATGGCCTGGATTTCATGCGCTATTTTATCCTGCCTGAGCTTGGAATCAGCGCCACAGGTGCGGTGGGCAGTGTGCTCCTCTTCTCCAGTGTCCCTGTCCACGAGCTTCACGGAAAGGTGGTTGGCCTTACTCCCCAGTCTGCCACTTCAATAAATCTTTTGCGAATCATCCTTGAGGTGTTTTATCGCATCACTCCCCGGTACCGTTCCGGCTGCTTTATGGAGCTTGAGTCAGGTGATGCAGCGGCATATCTCTCAATAGGAGATGAGGCTTTAAGGAGACGTTCCGGTGATGCCGGCTTTTACATGTATGACCTTGCAGAGATCTGGCTTGAACATACGGGGCTTCCCTTTGTGTTTGCCGTGTGTGCAGTACGAAGTGATGTTGTGGAGTCACTTCAGGAGGAGCTTGCAGGCCTCAGGGAGATGTTCATAAAATGCCGCTTGAGTGGTGCAAAGGACATAGAAAGAATAAGTGAGGCTGCTGCCAGGCGCATACCAATGGAGCCTGATGAGTGCCTTGAATATCTGCGGGGTATAGAGTTTGATCTTGCGGCAGAAAAACAGAAAGGGCTGCTTGAATTTTTCCGTATGCTTGCAGAGATGGGGGATTTCCCCAGAATAGAGAGACTGAACTGTATAGTTTAAGGTTTCCAGACTGAGATCTGGAAATCCTCATTTGGAGCTTACTTTAATTTGTACCTTGAGCTTTAAGCTTTGAGCTAATTTAAGGGTAACTGTTCAGCGTAATTTTATTAATAAAGGTGGGTAAATGGTCTTGTTTTTCCGTTCCGGAGAACAATTTCTTGTTTTTCTAAGGCTTGCTTCGCCAAAATCGCGAAACTCGCTCGTTCCTCGCTCAGACAGACGCGATTTTTTGGCTGCGCTTCGCCAAGAAAAACTACGAAATTCTTCAAAGTCACTCCAAAACAAGACCATTTACCACACTGAATAGATACATTTA
>JALWJV010000327.1:4683-11129 GCA_026996955.1 Deltaproteobacteria bacterium | reverse complement strand
ACCTCGGCTGTGGGGGAAACATAATAGGTGCTTGCAAATGCTTTTGCGGAGAAAAAAAGCAATCCGGTACATAAAATGATAAAAAAAAGTTTTGTCACTCTGTTAAGCGGTGTTATGTTGCCTTTTTCAGAGCAGGTAATCAGTTTCATAGGTTCCTCTCATGACCAGGCTGTCAGTGTATGAAAGCAGGCCAGTAATTGATTTTCAGACCTTGAAAGTACAAATGAACATCATGCTGTGCATGGTCTTTGCCAGAAACAAAAATGCACTGTCATGCCACATATTAGCAATACCCTAGATTGAGCGTTTCAAAATCTGGAAAATTATTTTTTCAATGAAATTAAAAGGAGTTATGGCAATTATAGCTTTCCAGTTTTGAAACCCTTCGGGATTGCCGTATTTACTGCATCTCCTTTGTCAGAGGAATCCCCATATAGCCGACTATTATGGGAATTCCTCTTTCGCGGATCTGCAACAAATCCGACAATCGCTCAATCTAGGAATACCGTACTTTATCTTATTCTAAAAACAGACAGATGCCAACCTTGCTTTATCAACTTGAAATAAGGAGGAAAACATGGATAGAAGAAAATTCCTGAAAAAAGCCGCTGCAGTTACAGCCGGTGTGGCCGCTGCAGGAGCCGTTTCCTCTGCTCCTGTCAGGGCAGGAAACAAGATAAGATGGCGGATGGTGACCTCCTGGCCTCCGGGATTTCCTATACTTCAGACCGGTGCGGAAAGATTTGCAAAACGCGTGGAAGAGATGAGCGGCGGCAGGCTTTCAATTCATGTATTTGCCGGTGGAGAACTTGTGCCTCCGCTTGGTGTTTTTGATGCTGTGTCACAGGGTTCAGTTCAGTGTGGCCACTCTGCTGCCTACTACTGGGCTGGAAAGTGTCCCGCAGCCCAGTGGTTTACAACTGTTCCATTTGGTCTGGATGCCCAGGGCATGAACTCATGGTTGTATTTTGGAGGGGGGCTTAAACTTTGGGAGGAGGTTTATGCAAAGTTTAACCTTGTGCCCCGTCCTGCAGGCAATACCGGTGTACAGATGGGCGGTTGGTTTAACCGCAAGATCGAATCTATTGATGATTTCAAGGGCCTCAAGATGCGTATTCCAGGGCTTGGCGGAAAGGTTATTTCAAAGGCTGGAGGCGTGGTTGTCCTGCTTCCAGGCGGGGAAATATATACCTCTCTAGAGCGTGGCGTTATTGACGCAACCGAGTGGGTTGGGCCGGCACACGATCTTCGCATGGGATTTCAGCGGGTTGCCAAGTACTACTATACCCCTGGCTGGCATGAGCCTGGCAGTGTGCTGGAGCTTTGCATTAACAAAAAGGCCTATGACAGCCTGCCTGCTGACCTGAAGATAATAGTTGATGCTTCTGCCGCAGAGCTGAATGTACAGATGTTAGCTGAGTTTGAGACTGCAAATGCTGCGGGCCTTGAAAAGCTGAGGGCGGACAAGAAGGTGCAGATACTATCATTCCCACCTGAGGTTATGGACAAGCTCAGGCAGTATGCTGAGGAGACTGTTAATGAGGTGGCGGCTTCAGACAAGACTGCCAAAAAGGTGAATGACGCATTTCAGAAGTTCAGAAAACAGCTTTATGGCTGGAACAGGATATCTGAAAAGGCTTATTACGATGATATAATGGGATAACTGGCAGGTAAAACCGCACACAGGGTGTGCCTTTTGCTTGCAGGCACACCCTGGTTTGAGTTTTCATTTACCGTGAAAATAGCTCAAAGCTGAAAGCTCAAGGCTCAAAGTAAAAGAAACCATGTTTGCTTTCAGCTTCCGACTTTGGGCTTTGAGCTAACTTTCATGTCAGGGGGTGACAAACCCCCATGTCATGAAAGTTTAAAACGCCTTTGCCTGATCCATGTGCAGAATAAGGTCAAGCAGACGGTTTGAGTAACCCCACTCATTGTCATACCATGAGAGCACCTTTACAAGTTTTCCCCCAATGACCT
The DNA here is from genome assembly GCA_026996955.1 of Deltaproteobacteria bacterium. Taxonomy (GTDB): domain Bacteria; phylum Desulfobacterota; class Dissulfuribacteria; order Dissulfuribacterales; family QOAL01; genus S144-17. The sequence continues at coordinate 9,152 of JALWJV010000327.1, read as the reverse complement.
TGGTGCACTGGCCATCCACCACTGATGAGTGCGGGTCCATTATAAAATCCGTGGATACCAGAGGCTCATCGGTATATCCCAGGAACTTGCTACATGCAGCCTTGAGTGCATCGTTAACTTCGGGCACTGTGGCCTCTTTTTCCACCTGAACCACCAGGTCCACAAGAGATACATCAGGGGTTGGCACCCTTACTGCCAGGCCGTCAAATTTTCCTGCCAGCTCCGGTATTACCCTGCTTACAGCAGCGGCTGCCCCTGTCTTGGTTGGAATCATGTTTACAGCAGCGGCCCTTGCCCGCCTGAGGTCTGAATGAGGGAAATCCAGGATGCGCTGGTCATTTGTATAGGCATGGACCGTGGTCACCAGCCCGGAGACTATACCAAACCTGTCCATGATGACCTTTGCAACTGGTGCAAGACAGTTGGTTGTGCATGATGCATTGGAGATGATGTGGTGGTTGGCAGGATCGTAGTCATCTTCATTTACGCCCATTACGATGGTGATGTCTTCGTCCTTTGCCGGAGCACTTATTATGACCTTGTTTGCCCCTGCCTCACGATGCCCTTGTGCCAGGGATGCGTCCCTGAAATGACCGGTGGCTTCAATTACATACTCAACCCCTGCCTCATGCCAGGGAATCTTCGCAGGTTCCTTGATTGCAGATACGTTTATGTGTTCACCATCTACAATTATACCGGTGTCATCGGCTGATACATCGCAATGAAACCTCCCCATGACAGAATCATACTTCAGCATGTGGGCAAGGGTGCGTGTATCTGTAAGGTCGTTAATGGCTACAATATCTATGTCCTTGAATTCGTCGTAAATTTTTGATGCCCTGAATACATTTCTGCCGATACGTCCAAAACCGTTAATACCAACCTTGATTGCCATCTTTACAGACCTCCTGAGAAAATCTCATGAAATTATTGATTAAAATTGATTAAATTGATTTGAAGCTAAATATTTTTCTTCAGGCCTGGGAGTTGAGCTGTGTTCCACCTGTTCTTAAAAATTATAGGTTCGGTAAGATAAATGTCCAGTGAAATATGGATAAAAAATGGAGACAGGGAACGGGTGAGGAGAGTAACTATACTTGATGCACAGGCAAACCAGAGTGGCTAACTGGATGATTTCAATTCCTTGAAGATTTTACGGGCAAGTTTTTCCGCCTGTTTTTTATTGGAGATTTCACCCTCAATTCTGGCAGCCTCCACCGCCTTCATTATTTTCCCTACAATGGGACCAGGTTCAAGGTTTAACAGGCGCATAATATCATTGCCATCCAGTAGTTTAGGGGCCTTTTGGGCAGGCTGAAGCTGTTTCAGGTAAAATTCATGTACACGTTCTGCAAGGCCCGCAAGTTCATTGTCAAGTTTTGGGGGTTTAAGGGGACCGCAGCCCGCCTTGCTGTCAGCCATTGCCTGGAGGAAAAGTGCCGGATAGTGAGGGCCGGTTGATTCAAGAAGCCGTCTCAGTGCCCGTCTTGTGGGGCCTCCTGAACGAAAATTCGGAAGAAGATGAAACGGGCGCATGTGAAGTTCAATCATGCGTGCTGTAAAATCACGCTCCTCTTTGCTCCACCTTAACCTTGCAGCTACCTTCCTGGCCATATCAGCACCGGTGCGGTCGTGATTATAAAATGTTACCCTGCCGTTCTTCTCCCCCTTTTGAGCAGGCTTTCCCCAGTCGTGCATTAAGGCGGTCCACTTAAGGGCTGGTATTAGGCCGGGGTGTTTTTTGATCCAGGCAGTAAACTGCTTTGGGGTAGGGAAGGCTGAGGCTGGATCGTCGATCAAAATGTCCATGAATATCAATGTCTCGAAACAGTGTTCAAGCACATCAAGATGGTGAAATCCTGGCTGTTCCACCCCCTCAAGACCGGTAATCTCCGGGAGTATCTCCTTTAGAAGGGAGGCTTTTTCCATGTATTTAAAGGTGGGGCCACTGCGTTTTGTTTGAAGAATATGGGTAAGTTCTGCATTTACACGTTCCGGTGCAGAAGATGAGATAGACGGGGCTATGTTTCTGATTACAGCGGCAGTCTCAGGGGCTACCAGAAAATCAAGCTCAGCAGCAAAACGGAAAATACGCACCAGCCTTAACGGGTCATCAAGGAGATTTTCTTTTGAGATTGCCCGTACTATGCGGCTTTTGACATCTTCCAGGCCGTTACAAGGATCAATCAGGTCAGGTACATGCAGGTCTTTGTCATTTTTGCCATTTTGCCATAGTTCATACAGCTTCAGTGCAGTCCCGGCAGGAAGTGCCATGGCATTTATGGTTATATCCCTCTTTTGAAGGTCCTCTTCAATTGAAGTTGCCCCGTTCCTGAATTCACTGAAGTCAAGATAGCAGTTACCGGAAACTACCCGGGCTACTCCGTGGCTTTCATCAAGCACTACAAGCGTGCCCTTTATTGCTTCGGAAAATTTGCGCGCAACTGCTACGGCATCTGATGGCAGTACAAGGTCAATGTCAATAACAGGGCGTGAAAGCAGCAGGTCCCTGACAGGCCCTCCGGCCCAGTAAAGTTCGTATTGTGATGAAAGGGCATTAAGTTCATTTTTTATGGTTTTGTTAAGTATCATTGAGACTGATTCAGAGGGTCTGTTATGACAAACCATTACAAAATGTTGGATATGTAGTTCATTACTGCGTCATGCAGCATTGGCCTGAATTTTTTCATACCCTGCTGGTTTTCAAGTGTTGCTGAAGGAAATGTACGATTGGACAGAAATACTACTATAATTCCTTTTTTAATATCAATCCAGAAAGATGTGCCTGTAAACCCAAGGTGTCCAACGCTTTCAGGAGAGAAAAGAGTGCCTGCACTGGAATTTGTTGCTGATGGGGTATCAAAGCCAAGTGCCCAGGTGCTATCTGGAACGGAACTGTCCCGTGTCCAGAACTGTTTTAGAACAGAAGAAGAAAACCCGGTTAGCTTCCAGCGGTTTTCGTGTGCATCTAGCAGTCTTCTCAGGAATAACAGGACGCCTTCAGCTGTCCCGAATAGGCCGGCGTGTCCGTACAGACCGGCCCGTGCATTAAGGTCATTGACCTCACCCTGTATCATGCGGTTTTCCTCTGGGCACATACCAGTTGGGGCAATTTCTGTTACGTTGGTATGTGTGGCAAGGCATGAAGAATCAGTTATGCTTGGCACTTCAAACACTTCGATTATATTTTTTTGTATGTACTTATTAAAGTTTGTACAGGTAGCCTGTTCCAGTACGCAGGCAAGGAGCATAAAACCGATATCACTGTAAATTGCCTTTGTATCCGGTTCGTATTCCAGTGGTTGACTGAAAATTTCCTGGAGAATTTCCTGCCTTGTTGGTGGAGCCCCTTTTTTTGTCCTTGCAAGCCATCTATTATAAAGAGGACGGTGTGCTGGAAGCCCTGAGGCATGGCAGAGAAGCTGTCGTATGGTAATTGCCTTTTTGTCTGCAGGAATTTTATGAAATATTTCCTCAAGCCTTGTGTCAGTGCCAATTATTCCGGCTGATACCAGTTTCATTATAGCACATGCTGTAAAGGGCTTTGTAAGAGAGGCAAGATCAAAATATGTACGGGACGCAGATACCGGAGGACTCCACGGCACAAAGGTAAGCCTTCCCCATGAGGCGCTGAAACAGCCCCTGTCCCGAACATAAAAGGATAGTGCGCAGCCAGGGAAAAGCCCTGAATCAACGGCCTGTGTTATCAGCCTGTCTGCTTCGCCAAATGATTTGTTCAGTTTGATGCTTTCTTTCAACCTGGCAAGTGTGTTTTTGTTAGGGTGTGTTTTATAAATGAAGTAGAATCCCTATAATAACTATACCATAAATAGAGGAGTCACAAACAATGAAACGTGCGATGTCATTTATGCTTTCAGCTATTTTGTGCCTTAATTTTTTGTTAGCTGTGCCTGTTTTTGCAGAATCAGAACATTTAGGTGGAACTGGATCGCCAGAGAGGTTCTGGAACTCAAAAGAGCCTGATCCAATGGTAATGGCCCTGGATGGAATAGTGGTCCGGCCTGTGTCCTTTGTGGCCACAGTTGTTGGAAGCGTCTTTTATGTAATAACTCTGCCCTTCAGTGCAGCAGGCGGAAATTCAGACCACGCCTATGAACAGATGGTCAAGTCTCCTGCCAGAGCGACTTTTTCAAGACCATTGGGGCGGTTTTATCTTGATTTTCCTGAAGAGTCTGTAGAAATACATCACGATTCAATAGGTGAAACAGTTGGCGAAACCGTTAAGGGTGCAGGTAAAGTGACATCTGTAGAAAAGGATATGGCAGAATGATCAAAATGAGAGAATATGGATTTGGCGATTGCCTGATCCGCTGTACAGGCGTGCAAAACGATGCAGAAAAATATATCTTCAAATTTTGAAATATTGTCTCCAGTATAAAATACCAACTGCGACTTTTTTGTCTCATTTGGCAGTTCCAAGTCCTGGACAAAGATGTCCCATAATTGTG
>JALWJV010000327.1:0-4673 GCA_026996955.1 Deltaproteobacteria bacterium | reverse complement strand
ATGTTCTTGTTTTGTAACTAGCTGTTTTTAAATCTACTATTTTTTTGTTTTTAAGCGGCACGTTTATTGCATGTCTTATTGCAGAAGACAAGGGATGATCCTGGCAGCACGGACGGTTGGGAGGGGCCGGGATCATTCCCTTACTTTGATATGTTGAACAAGCAGCGGCACTGGTCTTGATTTTTGCGGTAGTGATCTGAACAGACGATATAGACGCTCAGATTTTATAAACAAGAATGATTTGTTAAGGATTTGATAGAGGAACTGATTTTGAAAAAGAGACAGACCACAATAAGTAAACAGGTTAAGGCAGCGGGAATAGGACTTCATAGTGGTAAGAAAGTCGCTGTCCGGATAAAGCCTGCCCCAGCAGGAACAGGCATCTGTTTTATACGCAAGGACGTTGACCCAACAATGATAATCCCGGCCAAGGTTGCGTTTGTTGTTGATACCTCTTTCGCAACCACTATTGGGGCGTCTCATGCCACTGTTGGCACTATTGAGCATTTAATGGCTGCCTTTGCAGGCCTTGGGATAGACAACGCGGTAGTAGAAATAGAAGGTCCTGAAGTTCCAGCAATGGATGGAAGTGCTGCACCGTTTATGGCACTAATGCTTGAGGCCGGAATCAAAAAGCTTAACAGGGTCAGAAAGTACATGAAGATCATAGAGCCGGTCTCCATTGCCCACCAGGGTAAGAGTATTACCCTTGAGCCCGCTACCTCGTTTTCTGTTAGCTTTGAGATTGATTTTGAACACCGTGTAATTACCAAGCAGAAGTGCGAGCTTGAGATAAACAGGGATAGTTTTGCAGAAAAGATTGGAATTGCGCGTACATTCGGGTTTCTGCACGAGGTTGAATACATGAGAAGCAAGGGGCTTGCCCTTGGAGGCTCCCTTGATAATGCAGTAGTGGTCGATGAAACTTCAGTGCTGAACAGTGAGGGGCTAAGGTTCTCGGACGAATTTGTCAGGCACAAGATCCTGGACCTGGTTGGTGACCTTGCACTGCTGGGCATGCCCATAATCGGAAAGGTCACTGCTGTGAGATCAGGGCATTCAATGCATCACGCCCTGGCAACCATGCTCCTTAAAAAGCCTCAGACATGGAAGGTCGTTGAGGTAGATGATCTGACTTCAAATGTTTACAGGAGAGCTTCTTATCTAAAATCTGCAGCAAATTATTAAAGTTATCAAACTGCTGAAGCATGATGCCTTCATGTTGCCAACATGCAGAGTTGCATGTTTCAGTCATAAACCCTAAAACAGGCATCTATTCAGGCCGGACATCAGTTCCGGCCTTTGTTTTTTCTGATTTGTCAATTCCTCATGCATACAAGCTCAAAGCGTTTTTTGCTGGTCAATCCGTGGATTTCCGATGTGGCAGCCTATAACTTCTGGATTCGCCCTCTTGGCCTTTACGCGTTAGCGGAGTGGCTATATCAGCGTGGTGCAGAGTTTCTGCTTATTGACTGTCTTTCACCCTTTGAGGCTCCAGGACGTTTTGATCGACGCGTGGCAGCACAACCGGAATGTTTTCGAACATACGGCATCAAACGCAGATTTTGCCGTTATGGAATATCCGTAGAGGAGTTTATTTTCCGCTTAAGAGAGGGCCTGTCCGTTGGTGGCAGTTTTGATGCTGTTCTGATAACCTCTGCGATTTCGTACTGGTATCCAGGGGTTCAGTGGGCTGTTGAGTGTATAGTGAAGCATCTGCCAGGGGTACCTATTTTCCTTGGCGGAATTTATCCCTCATTGTGGCCTGAGCACGCAGAGGCCCATTCCGGCGCAGATCGTATTTTTAAGGGACCACTGGAATTTTATTCTATTGAACTTGCAAATGTTCTTGGGCTTCCCAGCAATCCTATCAGGGAAAAGTTGCCGTGGTACAGGCTCGGGCTTCATGATGGTGTGGCCTACTCAGGTATTCGTACTGCTTATGGCTGTCCGTTCAGGTGCACATACTGTGCTTCCCGCATTGTATCCGGAGATTTTCGAGAACGAAGAAGTGTTGAGATAGTAGATGAGTTAACTTGGCTCCGGAGATGCGGGGTAAGCCATGTGTCTTTTTATGATGACGCCCTGCTGGTTGACTTTAACAACAGATTAAGGCCGGTTCTTGAGGAGTTGAATAAAAAAAATATCCGCATGGCCTTTCATACCCCGAATGCCCTGCATGCACGCCTTGTAAACAGCCATGTGGCGCACCTTCTCCACATATCTGGATTCAGGACCATCCGCATCAGTCTTGAAACTGTTGATGTAGCAAGACAGAAGGCTACCGGAGGCAAGGTATTGAACAGTGATGTTGAAATGGCGGTCAGATTTCTTCAAGAAGCCGGATTCAAAGCCAGCGATATCGGTGTTTATCTCCTTGTAGGCCTTCCTGGCCAGGAATTGGAAGAAATAAGGGCAGGTATAGAAATGGTAAGAGCGCTTGGTGCAAGGCCCTATCTGGCAGAGCTTTCTCCCATACCCGGAACCGCTGTATGGAGCGAGCTTGAGGCACTGGGAAAGGTGTGGCAAGATATGGATCCGTTACTTACCAATAATTCTATATTCTGGGAGTGGTCAGGTTTCTGCAGCAGGCAGGAGTTTGATGAATTGAAACAATTATGTTCTGTTCGGAATATGTAAATGTAGAGTTATGTTGTAGTAATTTTTTCCGTCCTGGATATCCAGTAGATATCCACTATCTGATGCCTAAACTACAATAAAGAAAAACTTCTTAGGATTTCGGCTACTTTTTTATCATTCTTGGCAAGCTGCCTGAATGCATCGATAAGGTTATCAAGTTTTTTATTGGTGGAATCAATGTCCTTCTCTATCTCTTTTACCTTAAACTCAAATGGCCTGGTCATTGTACGCCTGTCCCATACAGCAAAACCTATGGCAACCGCAACAATAGCTCCAAAGGCTCCGATTACTGCCATCATCAGGGTTTGCATTGATTCAAAACGCTTGTCAACCTGTTCAAAGCGTTTGTTCATGTCCTGCCTCAGTTCGTCAATACGCTTGTCAACCTGCTCAAAACGCTTGTCTATTTGTTCAAAGCGCTTATCTATCTGGTCGAATCGCTTGTCAACCTGCTCAAAGCGCCTGTCTATCTGCTCAAAACGTTTGTCTATCTGGTTCAAACGTTCATCAAGACGTATCAGAAGTTCCCTGTCTTTCTGAGTAAAGGAATCCTCACCAGCATTTGCAAAGGCCGGAACAATAACAAGGAATATAATGACCAGTAAGAAAAGAATGTGATTTTTCATGGTAGCAGCTCCTGTTTCTGTTAAAGATTATAACCAGCCTCAAACAGACGGGCAAGAAAATGTGGGAATATCGGAGCTTGATTTTTTACGGGCACCATATCAGTACGGTTGCATATGCTGCCATACCTTCACCTTTTCCTGCAAAACCCAATGTTTCAGTCGTGGTTGCCTTAACATTGATACAATCAATACTGCAGCCTGTGGAACGGGCAAGGTTATCCCTAATAATGTCAATATAAGGGGCAATCCTGGGCTTCTGGGCAACCAGGGTCATGTCGGCATTTGCAAGCTGCCAGTTACCGGACTCTTTTAACTTGTCCATTACATGCCCAAGGAGAATTATGCTTGATATGCCCTTGTACATCGGGTCAGAGTCAGGGAAGTGGCGGCCAATGTCTCCAAGACCTGCTGCGCCAAGAAGGGCATCACACAGGGCATGTGTAAGCACATCGGCATCAGAGTGCCCTAACAGGCCCAGATGATACGGGATGGTTACACCGCCAATAATCAGCTTACGGCCTTCTACAAGGCGGTGTACGTCATATCCAAAACCGGTACGAAATGCAGGGAGTGTCATTTATCCTTATCCAGTTCCATTGCTGCGGCAAGCATACGTGCTACCCTGAGATCAGCCTCTGTTGTCACCTTGAAGTTGTGCATTGTGCCCTTTGAAACAGCAACCGGTATGCCGTTTGCCTCAAGCAGGCTTGATTCATCCGTAAAAGTCCAGCCATTACGCTCTGCCTTGCGGTAAGCTTCAAGTATGTCCTCCTTGCGGCAGACCTGGGGTGTCTGTGCAAGCACAAGTTGTGAGCGGTCAAGGGTCTCAAGCACAAGACCGGCACTGTCAATCTTTTTAACAGTATCCGGGCAAGATATGCCTGGGATTGCAGCCCCTGCTTCAGATGCAAGCAGACACACAGATTCAATGTGATCAGTAGTGATAAAGGGCCTTGCAGCATCGTGAACCGCAACCCAGGGCGCTTCTGCAGAAGATGCCTTTATTCCATTTAATACAGACTCCTGCCTGGTCCCCCCGCCTGTTACCACAGTGGCTGGCTTTGAACAGACATATTTTTCAGCAATTTCCGATGCCAGTTCAACATAATTAATGGGGGTTACAATAACCACATCACTTACCAGATATGTGCCGCAAAACGCCTCAATACACCAGGCAATAAGCGGTTTTCCTCCAAGGTCAAGAAACTGCTTGGGAAGATCACTTCCAAGCCTGGTTCCTCGGCCACCTGCGGCTATTACTGCTGATACTTTCATAAATACCTTGTTTTTTTTATTTTTGTATCTTTTCAGCGTAGTGAATGGTCTTGTTTTGGAGTGACTATGAAGAATTTCGTAGTTTTTCTTGGCGAAGCGCAGCCATAAAATCGCGTCTGTCTGAGCGAGGCA
>JALWJV010000326.1 GCA_026996955.1 Deltaproteobacteria bacterium | reverse complement strand
ATCTGAAATTAATGCCACAGACAGAACTGATGCCACAATACAGATGATTGCAAGAATACAGGAAAGCGCTACTGATATTCTTTCAAAAATCTGCCTGTAGATGTTTTTTTCAGACTCAAACAGCCGCATAAGGAAATCTGCTGTGACAAGGGCAGCGGCAGGATAGAGAGGAAGTATGTAATCACTTCTCTTAACTCCGCAAAGGGAGAAGAACAGGAAAACCCAGCCTATGTATAGAAACATGACCTTGTGAGTCATGGTGGGTTTGAACCGTTTCTGCCAGGGCTCTTCTCTGTTTTTTCTCAGGAAAAGCCATGCAGCCACAGGTAAAATTAAACTCCATGGGAAAAAGCCGGTGAGAAAATAGACAAGATAGATGCCCTTGGCAGAGTGGTTGAACTGTTTGAATTCAATGCCTTTGAAAAGATTTCCAAACCTTGAGACACTTTCTTCCAGGAAAAAATGCCTGAAAAATTCCCAGTCTGTGGAGATGCATGCGTTCAGATACCAGGGAAGGGTAATCAGCATAAACAGAATAATTCCTGGTCCAAGAAAAAAGCGCCTGAGTTCCCGCCAGTTTTTTTTCAATAAAAGAAACAGGAAAACCGGGGGCCAGCTGATAAGGACACCCACCGGGCCCTTGGTGAGTACCGCCACCCCTGATGCAACAAAGAAAGCCCAGTAAAACAGGGTCTTTTTTGTTGTCGAAAGGGTCTCACTCAAGTACATGACAAATGAGCTTACTATTGCAAAACAGAGCATGTTAAGCGTCATGTCAATCCTTCCAACCTGGGTCATCCAGAAGACCTTGGGGCTTGCAATAAAGATAAAAGCCGCAACAGCCGGAAGCGCAAACCGCAGGTTTTTGCTGACCTGGTCATGCCTGTACAGCCGGAACATTGCCATTATGCATGCAGAAGAGAGGAGAGAAGGGATGCGTACAGCAAGTTCCGTGACAGAACCTGTAAAAAGCGAGGCAAGGGCAATGAGCCAGTAGAAGAACGAGGGCTTGTCATAATCCGGCCGGCCATTCATGTGATTTACCGTCCAGTCACCTGTCCGAAGAAACTCTCTGGCAGTCATGCCGGATTCACCTTCAAGGGTGCAGTTCAGCCCCCGGGTAGCAGCCAGATACCATGCAAGGGCATAAATAAGTATGGTAAAGACAAACAGCAGGTAATATTGGGTAGATTTGATGTTTTCAGCTTGCATGTCAGGGTTGAATTTGTTGACTTGTAGGAAAGGTTATACTCATCGGGCTCAGGGGCACCACATCTTGCATCTTCTTGATACACTTACATGGTGGCAAGGGCAAGAATTTAAAGGGGCTGGCAACTGGATAAAGCCTGATTTTACCCAATTAAAGGTTGTGAAAGTGCCATTATAGGGTTATAACCCTTTCGGAATTTTGATACTTGGCAGGCAAGGTGTTCTGGGCTATGTAATCCTGACCTGTCTTATACCGGGTATGACCCTAAAGGTTTGACCGATTGTATCTATTTAGCGTGATAATTGGTTTTGTTTTGGAGTGACTATGAAGAATTTCGTAGTTTTTCTTGGCGAAGCGGAGCCAGAAAATCGCGTCTGTCTGAGCGAGGAACGAGCGAGTTTCGCGATTTTGGCATAGCGAGCCTTAGAAAAACAAGAAATTATTCACCGGAACGGAAAAACAAGACCAATTATCAACCTTATCACATCAATACGCTGAACAGTTACGACCGATTTAGGTTTGATGTTTGTTAATACCGAGCCAGGTGCATTAGGTCAGCCCCGGTCATACCGGAGATATGGAGAATTGAGAGATGAGTAGCAAGTGCAGTTCATGTTCAGTAGAAGGATGCAAGACAAAGGGAAATCCCCCTGAAGACAAGGCGTGCCTTGATCATATAAAAAACAAGCTTGTTGTGCTTTCCGGCAAGGGAGGTGTCGGGAAGAGCACTGTGGCAGCAAACATCGCTGTGGCCCTTGCCAGACAGGGCAAGAAGGTGGGCCTTCTTGATGTTGATGTCCACGGTCCCAGTATCCCCCGCCTTATCGGACTTAAGGGTCAGCGTGCCAAACTTAAGGAGCCCTGGCTCATACCTGTAAAGTGGAATGAGAATCTGAAGGTTATGTCTCTTGGCTTTCTGCTTCCTGATGAAAACGAGGCGGTAATCTGGAGAGGGCCTGTAAAGGGAAGCCTTATCAAACAGTTTATTGAAGAAGTGGCCTGGGGCAACCTTGATTACCTGGTTGTGGACTGTCCGCCAGGCACAGGTGATGAGCCGCTTTCAGTGCTTCAGATACTTGGAGATGATGCCAAGGCGGTGGTGGTAACAACCCCCCAGGGAGTGGCAATTGATGACGTGCGCCGTTCCATTACATTCTGCAACAAGGTTGGGAACCCAATTGCCGGTATCATTGAAAACATGAGCGGATTTGCCTGCCCGAAATGTAAAGACGTGGTTGATATCTTTGGCTCTGGTGCAGGAGAAAAACTTGCAAAGGAGACAGGTGTTCCCTATCTTGGCGCGATCCCACTTGATCCTGAGGTGGCACGTGCCGGTGATCTTGGAAAGGTCTTCATGGAAAGTGGTGACGACCAGCCAACCGTAAAGGCAATGAACGAGATCGTTTCAAAGCTATAGCAGTTGATT
>JALWJV010000325.1 GCA_026996955.1 Deltaproteobacteria bacterium | reverse complement strand
TGCCCTATGGGTTGTTCAGGTAGTCAAACCAAGGTTAACTTCCCGGCTGAACGGATATGAGATGAATAACATATTTTCTAAACCACGAACCAGACACAGCCCGTGACCAGGATTTCTGGAAGTACCTAATTAAAAGTTAAGCATCCTCAAGAGAAATGAAAAGAGGTATGACATTAACCGTGGGACTGACTGTCTGGGTACTGCCTATAGACCAGTCCTTTACCATAAACCTGGGGTTAAGGGCCTTTTCAACAGCATCAACAATCCCGGCAGCGTTTATGATAGGATGACGGGAAAACACCTCAGGAAGGCCGTAGGTAAGATTACACGCCATGCACTTGCCGGGACGTTCAGTAAGGCGAAACTCAAGCTGTAAAAGCCGTTGCTTTTCATCAAAACCTGCAAAATGAAGTGATATATCAAAGGCACCTGCCTCTGCCCCACCATACAGGGCATCAAAAAATTCATCTGTCTTTTCAGGTGGTAACAGCTCTTTCAAAAAATCATCGTTTATTATATCTGAAACAGCGGCTGTATTGTCATGCATAGTTATCATCTCCTGCAATGTTCAATATTGGCCCTCATAACCGGTGCATTTCATAACATATTTTTCAGTCATTTCAAGAAAGCTAACCGCCATCCTGCGACTAAAGGACATTCACATTATACATTTATCGGATGCTCTCCTTAATAGCCTTTAACAAGGTGGCTTCAAGTTCAAGGGCAGTGCACGGCTTTTTTAGAAATCCATCTGCATCACGTCCAATCTTCTCCTTATATTTATCTTCACTGTACCCACTTGAGAGTACAATACAGGCTTGGGGATAGATTTGTCGCAAAACCTGAAGCACCTCCACCCCACTCATATCCGGCATAGTGATATCAAGTATTACAGCGGTAAACTGCTCTGGGTTATCCTCAAATACCTTTATTGCCTCACCACCGTTAATGGCAATAGTAACTTTGAAACCAAAACTCTCAAGGAGCTGACGCATTACATCCCTGACATCTGCCTCGTCATCTACAAGCAGTATTCTCCGGCCTTTGAATGAAGATGTCAGTTCAGAATCAACACCAATATCCAGTGCACCCTGGCGGCCTTCACCCTTTCTTGCACTGCCCTGAAGGAGTCTCTTCTGCATATCATTTGAAGCTGGGAAAAGCACTCGGACTACGGTACCCCTGCCCACATCACTATCAACACGGATAATGCCATTATGACCACGCACAATACCAAGGAGTGCAGCAAGTCCAAGCCCCCGACCTGAAAACTTGGTAGTAAAAAAAGGTTCAAACATCCTTGCTATTGTCTTGTTATCCATTCCTGCACCAGTATCTTCCACTTCAAACCATACATATGGCCCAGGCATGGCATCATGGTCAAAATAGACTTTGTTCAGGTATGCAAGATCCACCTCCATCACACCGCTACGTACAAAAATATCTCCTGGACGGTCTTCCAATGCCTCTGAAGCATTGACGATCAAGTTCATCACCACCTGGCGCATCTGACTTACATCACCCATGATATCAGGCAGATTATCGTCAAGCTCCAACACCAGTCTGGCCTTTTTAGAGATAACACTCTCAAGCAGTTCGCACATCTCCCTTACAACCCGGCTGATGTTAACCGGTTCTACAACAAAATGACCACAACCAGAATATGCAAGCATTTGGGCAGTAAGTTCAGCGGCCTTCTGGGAGGCACTGCGGACCCGTTGAATGTATTTCTTCAAAGGTGAGTCCGGCTCTAGCTTCATGAGGCAGAGTTCCATATTACCCATAATGCCCATGAGCAGATTATTGAAGTCATGGGCAATGCCCCCGGCAAGCACACCAAGGCTCTCAAGTTTCTGGGAATGAAGCATTTTCTCCTGGAGTTCCTGCTCCCTCTTCCAGGCATCTTTCTGGGCCTGAATATCTTCCAGCGCCAGAATGATCCCATCCTGGGGTTCTTCAGAGTTCACAAAGGCTGCAGAATAGACACACCAGACATACTCTCCATCCTTATTCCTGAGCCTTACCTCGCCCCTGGAATATCCACGGCGGGACAACTCACTGAAAATGCGTCCTCCAAACTCCTGATATTCCTCCAAAGATCGGAAAACAATCTCCAGGCTGTGTCCCTGGATCTCACCAGGGAAATATCCCAGCAGTTTTTCACAAGCAGGGTTTGTCCAGATTATCTTACGGTCAATAACAAGAAGGATACCAGAAGAAATGTTGTTAAGAATGACATTGAGCTGATTAATTGCCGAGTGGAGTTCCTGCTCGGAAATTATCTGGCGGCTTATATCCCTGGCTATTCCAGCCATGCCCTTACGGCTTCCGTCCCGGTTGTAGAAAGGTACCCTTATTACCTCAAAGGTGGAGGATCGGTGATTGTTAAGTTCGATGGTAATCCTTGTACTTGCTGCTTTCCCACTTTTCCATGCCTCCTCATCAAGTGCTGCACACTTGGCAAAAAAGGCGCGGAAGTGCATGTTGCTCGCAGCAATTTCAAAATCTGTCTTGCCCACATAATCATCATGCTTTAAGTGAAGCAACTGCCTTGTAGCCTTATTTACAAACTGCCATCTTCCCTCTCCATCTTTCCAACACAGGCAATCTGATTCTGCATCTGCAAGATATTCCAGGTAAGGGAGCGACGAACCGGCACCGGGACTAATGGAAAAGTCTGAAGAAAGTTCATTAAAAACACACATTCCGCCAACCGGGCGTTTATCTTCATTCAGGATTGGATATCTTGTTACCAAAAAATAGGCGTGAACCTTTGAGATATAAAGCCTGCATGATGCAGGCTCCGACTTGGAAGAGCTATTATCCATAAGAGGACAGGAATAAAAAGGGACTCCCATTTGCCGAAGCGCGTGGTGGCACTCCATTCCCTTGAACTCGTCCTCCGGAACGTCCATCAATCGGGCCATAGCTTCATTAATTGATGCAATATGGCCATCCAAGTCATGAACTATTACAGGTACGGAAAGGATAGAATAAAGTTGTTCCAGGTCAGGAATATACTGAAGCACACCGGATTTTCGTTTATGAATATCGGATTTCATGAAACTTCTCCCCTCTGCCATTTATTTTGTACCTGTTAGGGCAGAGGAATGCAATACCTGAAGAACAATGACATCTATTCAGCGTAGTTAATGGTCTTGTTTTGAAGTGACTCTAAATGATTTCGTAGTTTTTTGATGAGGCGCAACCATAAAATCGCCTCCAGCTGAGCGTGGAACCAGCGAGTTTAGCGCCTCTTGGCATAAGCGAGCCTTAGGAAAACAAAACCATTTACTAACCTTAATTTTCTTTTTTACGCTGAACAGTTACGAGTAATATTGGGAGGGGAAATCCGACAGAAAGGGCCTAAACTTTCATGACAGGGGAATCCCCTGACAGAGTTAGCTCAAAGCTCAAAGTCCAAAACAGAAAACCAAAAATCATGCCTTCTTTTTGCCTTGAGCTTTGAGCTGTCATGACAGTTACGCCTGTGAAAGCGCAACCGAGACTGCAACAGAGGCACCCACCATGGGGTTGTTACCCATTCCGATAAAGCCCATCATCTCAACGTGGGCAGGAACTGATGAGCTGCCTGCAAACTGTGCATCACAGTGCATGCGTCCCATGGTGTCTGTCATACCGTATGAGGCAGGCCCTGCCGCCATGTTATCCGGATGGAGCGTGCGCCCGGTGCCACCGCCAGAGGCTACCGAAAAGTAATGCTTGCCCTTTTCCCAGCACTCCTTCTTGTATGTCCCTGCCACCGGGTGCTGGAATCTTGTGGGATTGGTTGAGTTGCCGGTTATTGAGACATCCACATCCTCAAGATGGTTAATGGCGACACCCTCACGCACATCGTCTGCACCGTAACAGCGAACCTTTGCCCGCTCACCGGATGAAAATGGGGTCTCCTTTACAACAGAAAGCTCTCCTGTCTTGTAGTTGAACTTTGTCTCAACATGGGTGAAACCATTCACCCTTGCAATGATATAGGCGGCATCCTTACCCAGACCATTGAGTATAACCTTGAGCGGGGCCTTGCGAACACGGTTGGCAGAATTTGCAAGGCCTATTGCCCCCTCAGCAGCCGCAAAGGACTCATGGCCTGCAATAAAGGCAAAGCAGCGTGTTTTTTCATTAAGGAGACGTGAAGCAAGATTGCCATGGCCAATGCCGACCTTTCTCTGGTCTGCCACCGAGCCTGGAATGCAGAATGCCTGGAGCCCTTCTCCAAGGCTTGCGGCTATCTGTTCAGCAGTTGTATCACCCTTTTTAAGGGCAATGGCAGCACCAAGGATATATGCCCAGCATGCATTTTCAAAACAGATCGGCTGCACATCCTTGACAATACTGTAAACATCAACTCCCTTGGCAAGGCTCATCTCCCGTGCCTGCTCAAGGCTCTCTATACCATATTTTTCAAGCACCGGCGTAATTTGCGGTATTCTCTGATCATATCCTTCAAAAAGGGCCATGATTAACCTCCTACTCCTTGCGGGGATCTATTGTCTTTACAGCATCATTAAAACGGCCATACACACCTGACGCCTTTTCAAAGGCCTCACCAGGCTCAACACCCTGCTTTATATGCTCCATCATGATACCCAGGTTAACAAACCTGTATCCTATAATCTCGTCATTATCATCAAGCCCAAGCTCCATGATATAACCCTCTGCGGTTTCCAGATAGCGGGGACCTTTGACAGCAGTCCCGTAGGTGGTGCCTATAACGCTGCGTGAGCCCTTGCCAAGGTCTTCAAAGCCTGCACCTACTGGAAGGCCGCCGGCAGAAAATGCCGACTGGCTGCGGCCATAGACTATCTGAAGAAACAGCTCCCGCATGGCAGTATTGATGGCATCACAGACCAGGTCTGTGTTAAGCGCCTCAAGGATTGTCTTGGAAGGGAGTATCTCCGAGGCCATGGCTGCAGAATGGGTCATGCCTGTACAGCCAATGGTTTCAATCAGAGCCTCTTCAATAATGCCGTCTTTTATATTCAGAGTCAGCTTACATGCCCCCTGCTGTGGAGCACACCAGCCAACTCCGTGGGTCAGGCCGCTGATGTCCTCGATCTTTTTGGCCTGTACCATTTCCCCCTCTTCAGGGATAGGCGCAGGTCCGTGATTTGTTCCCAGTGCCACCCTGCACATGGACTCCACATTTGATGCGTACTTCATAGTTGATCTCCTCAATTATTCTTCAAAAAAGTAAATATTACGCCTACTAACGAAATATTATATTCACTTAGCGCTTTGGTGGCCTACTTTCAAAGATCACCACACTGCGAGGCCCTGCCGTGTAGCCATTCTGCTCATAAGGCACCTGTTCATCCGGCAACTTTATATCATCCGGTGATTCTTTCATGGTATCCACGGCAAGAGCCCACCGGAACACGGGATCGTCAGGGAGAAGGGACCTTATGGCCACCTCCTCCATGTTGCATATCACATGGATATCAGGCTCATCATCTTCCATGCCACCCATTGTAAAGGCTATAAACCTGCTTTCAGGGTCGTCCCAGGGCCTGCTTCCAGGCTTGACGCCATGCCATACAATGTCCTGCACTCCGCGGCGGTTTTTCCACGCACCAGTAAGAAAGTACTTTCTTCTAAGGGCAGGATGCCGCTTCCTGAAGGCTATAATCTCCCTTGCAAAACGGAGTATATCACCATTTTTCTGGACAAGGTCCCAGTCAAACCAGCTTAGCTCATTGTCCTGGCAGTAACAGTTGTTATTGCCCTGCTGGGTTCGAAGTACCTCATCCCCGGATAGAATCATTGGAACCCCCTGACTTAACATAAGGAGCGCCATAAAATTCTTGACCTGCCTGCGCCTCAGTCCCAGTATCTCCGGATCGTCTGTGTCACCCTCCACACCGCAGTTCCAGCTGTAGTTAATGTCACTTCCATCCCGATTATCCTCGCCGTTGGCCTGGTTATGTTTCCTGTTATAGCTCACCAGGTCGTACATGGTAAAGCCGTCATGGCAGGTTACAAAGTTGACGCTGTTTCGGGGAAACCGACCGGACTGCTGATACAGATCGCTGCTCCCTGCTATCCTGGTGGCTACCTGGTCAATAAGCCCCCGGTCTCCACGGACGAACTGCCTCATCACATCACGATAAAGCCCATTCCACTCCTGCCACCTGAAACCGGGAAAGCCCCCTACCTGATACAGCCCTCCTGCATCCCATGCCTCTGCCACAATGCGGCTGCCGGCAAGCTGTGGCGAAAACTCAATACTCCACACCACAGGTGCATGATACATTGGGCGTGTATCCTCACCCCTTGCCATAACGCTTGCAAGGTCAAATCTGAAACCGTCCACATGAAAAGTGTGTACCCAGTATTCCAGGCACTCCCGAATAAACGCGGTAACCAACGGATGATTACAGTTGATCGTGTTGCCGCAACCTGTAAAATCCAGGTACTTTCTCCGATCATGAGGGTCAAGATGATAAAAAGCCCTGTTTCCGAGCCCCTTGAAATTTATCACAGGGCCGTCTTCCCCACCCTCGGCAGTATGATTAAAGACCACGTCTATGATCACCCCGATACCTGCCCTGTGAAAAGCCTTTACCATGTCCCTGAACTGGTCAATATGATTTCCATTTTCAGGCTCTATGCAGTAACCGGGATGGGGTGCAAAAAAACTGTGTGGGCTGTATCCCCAGTAGTTGTGAAGGCCGCGCTCCCATGCACCCTTTGGCACATCCTGCTCATCAAATGCCATTACAGGCAGGAGTTCAACATCAGTAACGCCAAGCTCTTTCAGGTATGGAATCTTTTCAATTACACCTGAATAGGTTCCGGGATGCCGCACCCCTGATGAAGGATGACGGGTAAATCCTCCAACGTGCATCTCGTAGATAACTGCATCACCGGTACTGCGGTCCAGGGGCCTATCACCTTCCCAGTCATAGGTGTCAACCGGTGGAACCATGGCCCGCATGGACGGCACGTAGCCGGCATCCGGATCCATTGCCTTAAGCCTGTCCCATAACGAATCTGTAACAAGCTTCGCCCAGGGGTCCAGGAGCTCACGCCTCTTATCAAACCTGAAGCCTGTATGCCTGGTATCACCCGGCCCGTCCACACGCCATGTGTAGCTTGTCTCAGGTCCTATGCCCTCAACATAAATGTGCCAAAAGTAAAAGGTCTTGTTATTTTCCGGATCAAGCTCTATGACCGCAAAAGGCCTGGGAGCATCATGACTGTCATAGAGCAGAAGCTCCACAGCAGTTGCATGCCTTGAAAAGATACAGAAATTGGTTCCCTTTCCGTCACAGCTTGCCCCCATTGGAAAACGGGTGCCTGGTCGTGTATTGATCTCCTTCATGTTCAAATCGGCTGGCATCAGGAAGGCGGAAATGATTTTAATATGTATGCCACAGACTCATTTACGCCTTTTCGCATCTTGTCACCTATTGAGTAGTTGTGCATGAAACCGACTCCAATGCCCCGCCATATCAGCTCCCCGGTCTTGCCGTCAAAGATATCAATAAACAGGGTCACCTTGCCCGCCTTGGAATAGTCATATCTTCCTGCAGGCCCAAGCCAGGTATTGTCGTGTACCCTTCCTGAGCGTGTAAGTCTCATTGCCTGTTTCACACCTGCGTATGTTGCAACCTTGAAATCCGTCGGGCCTGATTCCCTGAGCTCAAAACCCTTGAGGCGCAGTACCATATCAACGGCTTCATGCACCATCTTCTTGATTTCAGGATAACTCTCAAGCCTGTCATCAGGGGCATCAAGGTGTTCCCAGGAATATGTCTTAAGTCCCTTGAAGGAAACAGATGGATCATAAACCGTATCCACAGAGACCCTGGAACACGAGACGTTGATGAAAAGCAGGGGGATTAAAAGAAAGTATAAATATTTCATAATATACCTACTGTGCCAAGCATTGTTTGTGATCTTCGTAAGGAGGTTAGCGGCCCCATTTCCTGAAAGCTTATAAGCCGCTTACAACTATTGTAGTATCTATTCAGCGTAGGGAATGGTCTTGTTTTGGAGTGACTATGAATAATTTCGTAGTTTTTCTTGGCGAAGCGCAGCCATAAAAATCGCGTCTGTCTGAGCGAGGGACGAGCGAGTTTCGCGATTTTGGCGTAGCGAGCCTTAGAAAAACAAGAAATTGTTCACCGGAACGGAAAAACAAGGCCATTCACTAACCTCAATTACCATCAATACGCTGAACAGTTACCTATTGTAAAGCTTAATAAACTATTATGGAACAGAAATTTCATACAGGACTCAAGTTCCCCCAGAAAACAGAAGGGGCAGACCGTAACAAGACAGTCTGCCCCTTCCACCCATTGGGTTCTTACCTGTCAGAAGGCCAAACTATTACTCTTTAGCCTTCTTGGTCTTGGCAGTGCTCTTGGCAGCAGTACCCTTGGGACCTCTTGGTCCACGCGGTCCACGCTCGCCAGGATCACCCTTTTCACCCTTGGGTCCTGGAGGTCCCTCCGGACCAGGCGGGCCTTGAGGTCCTTCCGGACCTGGAGGCCCTGGATCACCCTTGTCACCCTTGGGTCCTGGTTCTCCCTTTGGCCCCTGCGGACCTTCTGGACCTGGCGGTCCCTGCGGCCCTTCCGGACCTGGAGGTCCAGGCTCTCCCTGAGGTCCTGGCTCACCAGGATCACCCTTATCACCCTTAGGACCAGCAGGTCCAGGCTCTCCCTGCGGGCCTGCAGGACCTGGAGGCCCTGGCTCACCCTGTGGCCCAGCCGGACCAGGAGGACCTGGAGGCCCGGGAACACCGGGTTCACCCTTTTCTCCCCGAAGGTCGCCCTTTGCTAGGGCGTCTTTTAGCTCCTGCAACTCCTCTTTTATCTGCGCCATCTGCCGGTGTGCCAGTACGCCAAACAGGCTCAGCCCCAGGGCCAGCAGCGCAAGAATGTAAATTAAACCCATAAATCCTCCTTTCCCAGAGATAAATTTCAGTAATCATGAACCATCAGGCTTACGGAGACATCATATCTCAGTTACAATATACAGCATACAAGGAAAGGCTGCCTGCCCAACGGATTACATGAAAGTTTTATTAAAACATGATAATACAAAAAAATGAGTTCCTGTTCAATAAAAATTATTATTTCATGATCACTGCCCCAACAACACAGTTTTTGACTTTTATTTTGTAAACAACATCTTAGGAGACAACTCATTGCAATCATACGACGTTTTTAATGGTGACGCAGACGGTATATGTGCACTGCACCAGCTGAGGCTTGCAATCCCTGCTGAAGCACGGCTCATTACCGGAACCAAAAGGGATATTAAACTGTTATCAAGGATAGATTCCTGTAAAGGATGCTCCATAACCGTATTTGACATCTCTCTTGACAAAAACAGGCAGGATGTCCTCCGGCTGCTGGCTCAAGGTGCCCGAATCGAATATTTTGATCACCATTTTGCTGGTGATATCCCTGAAGACAACAACCTGATCACACACATTGACCCCGCCCCTGACAGGGGAACAAGTGCCATTGTGGATGCCCATATCAATGGACGGTTCAGGGAATGGGCTATTGTTGGAACCTTTGGAGACAACTTTGATGAAACAGCCAGGAAACTTGCAGAACCCCTTGGACTCAGCGATGATGCCCTTTCGCTTTTGCGCGAACTGGGTATATTGTTAAATTATAATGGTTACGGGGCAACGGTTGATGACCTCTTTTTCAGGCCTGATGAACTCTACCAATCCATAAAACCCTTTCAGAACCCTCTTGAATTTATAAACCAGAGCCAGACCTTTAAGGTTTTGCAGCAGGGCTACAGTTCCGATATGGCAAAAACCAGGGATATTAAACCGGTATTTTCAAAGGGCGAAAACCGGGTATTCATACTTCCGGCAAAGAGGTGGGCAAGGAGGGTAAGCGGCGTTTTTGCAAACAGGATAGCCAGGGAACAACCATCCGGTGCCCACGCTGTGCTGACCGGGCTTGACGAAAAAAGTTATGTTGCAAGTGTCAGGGCACCCCTGGAAGACAGAAGAGATGCCCATACACTCTGCATGAAATTCCCCACCGGCGGTGGAAGGGCAGCGGCAGCCGGCATCAATCGTCTGCCTTCAGAGGAGGTTGACAGGTTTATACGGGAATTTGCTGAAATCTATGCATGAAAGTTATGTGAAAGCTCAACAGCCAAAACGGTAAGTTCAAACTGAAATGAAGATACAAAAGCAGAATGGTATCTATTCAGAGTGGTAAATGATCTTGTTTTGGAGTGACTTTGAACAATTTCGTAGTTTTTCTTGGCGAAGCGCAGCCAGAAAATCGCGTCTGTCTGAGCGAGGCACGAGCGAGTTTCGCGATTTTGGCGGAGCAAGCCTTAGAAAAACAAGAAATTGTTCTCCGGAACGGAAAAACAAGACCATTTACCAACCTCATTCAATAAATGCGCTGAACAGGTACGCAGAATGTAACTATTCAGCGTATTGATGTTATAAGGTTGAATAGATACAGCAGAATTACGCAAACCTGGATTTTTTCATATCATCACCCTTCAACAGAGTTGAATTGCAGAGTAGGATAATGGCTACACAAGAACTTAGGAGGATACCATGAGCAAACGTACACTTCTTCTGCTGGCACCTGGCTATGAGGAACTTGAAGCTGTTGCCGTTGTTGACATGATACGAAGGGCAGGAATAGAGATGATAATTGCGGGCACTGTTCCTGGTCCGGTCCCCTCAGACAGAAATGTAAAGATCGTGCCTGACGCCTCTCTTGACGAGGTCATGGACCAGACCTTTGACCTGATAGTTCTCCCGGGTGGCATTCCAGGTACTGAAAACCTTGCCAGGGACGAAAGGGTAATAAAGCTGCTCAAGGACCAACTTGACTCTGGAAGATATATCGGCGCCATATGTGCAGCGCCGGCAATCCTGGACAGGCTTGGCATAACAAACGGCAAGACAATCACATGCCATCCTGCATGCCAGGCATCGGTTAAAAACTCCCCTCTGTCCCAGGAACGGGTGGTTCAGGACGGACAGTTTATCACCAGCCAGTGTGCGGGAAGCGCTCTTGAATTTGGTCTTAAACTGGTGGAGTTTCTGGCAGGCAGGGAGAAGATGCTTGAGGTAAACAAGGGCGTCCGTGCAATAATCGAATGATTATAAACATAATATCCGGCTTTTCCTCACCAGACATTTCCAGATATCCCC
>JALWJV010000324.1 GCA_026996955.1 Deltaproteobacteria bacterium | reverse complement strand
ATATAATCTACATCTTGCTTTTTTCCGCCTGGAAGCCGGAGGCTGCCCCTCCAGTGCTGTACAAACCTGAGGACGATTCTCCAGGACCCGGGAAAGGTCTTGCCCTCTATGTGCTCAAGGCACTGGTTCCGCCATTGCTGCTGATGGTCCTGGTGCTGGGCTCCATTTTTGTCGGCATTGCCTCACCAACCGAGGCCGCAGGCGTTGGGGCAGCAGGCGCAACCATGCTCTGTGTGGCAAACAGAAAGTTTTCTATGGATGTTCTGAGACAGGTAATGGAGACAACCACGCAGCTTACCAGCATGGTCTTTATAATCCTTGCCGGTGCTGCTGCCTTTGGACTGGTATTTCGTGGGCTGGGTGGTGATGTGGTCATACGGGAATTTTTGGTTCACATACCTTTTGAAAAATGGGGCGTTCTTTTTACTGTAATGCTCGTGATCTTCATTGCAGGCTTCTTCCTTGATTTTATAGAGATAACATTCATTCACATCCCCGTGCTTGCACCTGTAATGAAGTCCCTTGGGTTTGATCCGGTGTGGTTTGCAATACTTTTTGCTGTAAACCTTCAGACCTCTTTTCTCACCCCTCCCTTTGGCTTTGCACTCTTTTATCTCAAGGGAGTATCTCCGCCAGGAATAGAGACAACGGAGATTTACAGGGGAATCGTTCCGTTTGTGATTCTTCAGGTTGTGGTGTTGGGGATAATTATAGCGTGGCCAGAGGTGGCAACCTGGCTACCACGGGTTATGGCAGCCAGGTAGTCGGATTATGTTATGCTGTAAGGTTTTTTTACAGGAGCCCTGCCTTATCAAGAGCCGTTACGGACAGCCTGTAGGAGATAATAATCATTACAATCCATGCGATAATAAGAAATATTTCCATGTTTCACCCTCTCGTTTTTTTACAAGGTCGATTTTCTGTCTCTCCATGTAGGGTGCGCACTGCGCACCCTACTCTATCTGGAGTTTGGGAACCCTCTGATATTCTTTAATAACTGTCCTCTTGAGCAGTAACATCTTCTGCCTTTAACTTTCCGCGATCCATCAGGTACCAGACCCATGCGATGTATGCCAGCACAATGGGGATCACCATTGCAACGTATGTCATTGCAGAAAGCGTGTAGTGACTGCTTGATGCATTAAATATGGTGAGGCTGGACTGCAGATCTGCCTTTGATGGATAAAAAGGTGTATTGTTGTAGCCTGCAGTCAGCAGCAGCGCGAGACCTGTAAGAACAGTGCCCGGCCCAGCAAGCCAGATTCCTGCTCTGCTCCTGGAAAAGGCATTCAGCACTACCCCGGCAATAACCAGGACCAGCCCGCCAGCCAGCATTGCAGAAACCGCTGGCATTGCAAGGAGGTTGTGGAGATATTTGCCAGATTCCATGAACACCCTGCCTGTATCCTGGTCAATGGCATATCCCTTCATAAAGGCAAGCATGCCAAGGACATAGAGCAAGAAGGGGAGGCCGCACAGCAGGTTGACAAGCGCTCCGGTTCTTACCCGTTTTTCAAAATCAGGCATGCCGGTAAAATCAAGATTATTTGTGAGGTAAAGGGAGCCAAGGGTCCTGGCATGAAATACCAGGAAGATTCCGAGAGATACATTAAAGAAGTTGAATGCTGCCTCAAGCCCCCTCAGTGAAGATGTCCACTTTACAAGGTTATAGTCATTCAGAACAAAATTGGAGCCTGTAAAAAAGGTGCCTATGGCCGCGCCAATAAGAAGGATTCCAAGGCTGCCATTAATAAAGAGAAAGAGCTCATAAATGCGTGCGCCAAGGAGATTTCCTGGCTTTTTTCTATACTCATAACTGACTGCCTGGATGATAAAAGTAAAAAGTATCACCATCCACACCCAGTATGCCCCGCCAAAACTGGTTGCATAAAATTTCGGGAATGCGGCAAAGAGCGCACCGCCAAACAGGACAAGAGTGGTAAAGGTAAGCTCCCACTTTCTTCCAAGCGAGTTTATAACCATGTCCTTTTCAATGTCAGTTTTTGCAATCTGCCACAAAAGGGTCTGGCCTCCCTGGACAAAGGTAAGGAACAGAAAGAGGGAACCTACAACCGAGCATAAAAGCCACCATAAGTGTTGAAGTGTTGCTGTATCAAGGTTTCCTATCATTTCCTAGTCCTCCTCTGGTCCTTTGCCAATTTGCGTGGTCATAATTCTGATTTCTGCAAGAAGAAGCAGTGTAAACAGCCCAAGAAACATAAAAAATGTTGTCTTTACTGTATCTGCCGTAAGGTTGGAACGGGCTACGCTTACCGGAAGGAGATCCTGAATTGTCCAGGGCTGCCTGCCTACCTCTGCAACCACCCAGCCTGCCTGAGAGGCTATCAATGCCAGGAAAAAGGTCGTAACTCCGGCAAGCTGAAGGACTGTAAGGTTTTCCAGTTTTCCCTTCAAAGCACCTGCCAGAAATGCAATGCACAGAAAAATGAAGAATGTGCCCAATATCACCATGATATGGAATGAATAGAAGGATATTGCAACAGGTGGAACTGCCTCAGCCGGATCGGACAGATACCCATAGCCAAGGTGCTCCCTGTATTGGTCAAAGGTGGCAAGGGCAGTTTCCATTCCTGCTGTATCCTTGTTCTTCTGGGCCTTTTTGTATTCAGCAAGGGCTGTGATTGCCTTTTTGCCAAGCTCTATGCGCTGTTCTGCGCCTACAATGCCATGCTCAGGATTGCCGAATACAAGGTCATTAATGCCTGGGACATAGGCAGATGCAGAGCGTTTGGCAAGGATTGATAACAGACCAGGAATCCTGACTTCAAAGCTGAACGCCTGCTCGGAGTCACCCGGTTTTTTGTCAGGGTTCGGTATTCCTGCTGCAACTATTCCAGCGCCTTTTTCTCCATGCCAAAGACCCTCAAATGCTGCGAGCTTCATTGGCTGATGCTTTGCCACTGCAAAAGCCGCTTCATCTCCGGTGGCTGCAGTGAAAATGGCAGCAATCAGACCAAATGTTGCTGCCACCGTGATGCTGCGTTTTGCAAGGAGTATGTGACGTTTTTTAAGAAGATACCAGCACGAAACAGAGATTACAAAAAGTGAGGCTAACAGGAAGCTTGAGCTGGTGGTGTGGGTAAATTTGCTTATGGCAACAGGTGAGAGAATAACCTCCATGACGTTCTGCATTTCAAACCGTGCGGCATCAGGGTTGAACTTCATGCCGGTTGGGTGCTGCATCCATGCATTTGCAACAAGTATCCACAGGGCTGAAAGATTTGAGCCTATTGCAACCATCCAGGTTGATACAAGGTGAAACCGTTTTGAAACCCTGTCCCAGCCAAAAAACATAACTGCAAAAAAGGTGGCTTCCAGAAAGAATGCTACAATTCCCTCAATGGCAAGCGGGGCACCGAAGATGTCTCCAACCATCCATGAGTAATTTGACCAGTTTGTGCCGAACTCAAATTCAAGGATGATGCCAGTGGCGACTCCGATGGCAAAGTTGATGCCAAAGAGCTTCATCCAGAACCTTGTAAGGCGTTTCCAATCCTCATTTCCTGTGCGGACATAAATGGTTTCAAAAAAGGCACACAGAAAGGAAAGTCCAAGGGTTAGCGGCACGAAAATCCAGTGATACATGGCTGTAAGGGCAAACTGTGCCCTTGCCCAGTCCACCATTACGGGATCAAAATGGTCAATCATGTTGGCACCTCCAGGTTAACGTGAAAATAACACAAGGCTGAAAGCAAAGGGAACTCTATGTTTGCCGGTTCCCAAACTCCTGTTTGCGAACCCTTAAGGCTTCCTAATGCTTTACCTCCGCAGCTGTTATTTCAGCAAATACATGCTCTGCCCGCTCTATGTCAGTGGTGAATCGTGTATGCAGGTAGTCCGGACAGATATAAACTTTTATTACGCAGAAAATGATTATGAGCTTGATAATGATGATCTTCCAAAGGGTTTTGCCCAAGGTCATTGAGCGGAAACCTTGAAGATAAAAGGATGTTATTTCTTTTATCAGATTCGGCATTAAAATATTACCCAGGAAAGCATCATGTTGGTGGAAAACATGCCCCTTCGTTGATTAGATCGTCAAACGTTACCGACCCCAAAGTTTCTCTTAACTGATTTCTGGCATGCTGCCACACCCTATGAACTGAACATGTGGAGCTGGCATCACAGGAGCCTGGCCTGCAAACACAGTCATTCAGGTATATCTCGCCAATCATGGTTTCCACTATGTCGAGGAGAGTTATATCCTGAGGGTCTTTGATAAGAATGAAACCACCTCGAACTCCCTGTCTGATTTCTATAATGCCTGCCTTGGCAAGCTCTTGCGCTATTTTAGCAAGAAATTGTGCCGGGATATCTGCCTTTGCTGCGATTTCTTTTCTGGATACAAGGACATCACGTCCGGCATTGGAAAGGTAAACCACGCATCGGACAGCATATTCACCTGCTCGCGTTAATCTCATTTTGTGAAATTCCTGTATATTTTATTTTATTGGTTAAATAGCTCAAATTAGGTCAAAAAGATTTACCCGATATAATTACTCTTATAACACTGCAAATAAGACAAGTCAAATCTTGATTAGTAAAAAAGGCAGGATGTAGCATCTGCTTGTGAGTAGGAAAATAAAAAGCCCGCTGGCTCAATATAGAGCCAGCGGGCGTGGTTACACTTTAAATTGCCGCAACCTGTGGCGGCAACGTTGCTTCTTTCGGCTTAGAAGAACCAGAGAAGCTCAGCAGCGAACCGCATTGAGACTTTGGAAGAATCGTCTGCATCCTCAAAATCAACGCCCTCGCCATAAGCGTTGTATGCCTGAGTAATATCCTTGGCACCTGAGCCAGGGAATAGGAATGCCATGCCACCCTTGAGGGTAACATTCTTGTAGATTTTGTAGCGGAGCTCATGGTTCCACTCAACACCCATGAAGGAGTCGATGTCAACGTCACCGGTAACGCCGGCCTGAGCAAAATAGTATTCAACAGCCGTTGACTGCTGGAACCACATTGCCATAACGTGTGTGATGTAGGTGAACTCTCCAATCTGAGCATCAACACCACCACCGATCATCTCAAAGCCAGGGTTGTTCAGAGCAGCACCGCCATTGATACCGCCACCATATACAGTGCCGTAGTAGGCAGGGAACATGCTGTACAGAACCTGTCCGAAAATCGGGTTGCCGTCATGTACAATGCTCTGCTCACTTCCATACCTTGGAGTGAACCTGGTGATACCAACTGCAGGAGTAAAACCTCTCAGCTTGTCGTCTGAAGGATCACCGTCACCCTGGAGATAGTAGCCACCGATATGGGCATTGAATTTTTTCAAACCAACATATTCATGGAGATCAACCAGAAGATCGGCATATAAAGCTACTGAACTGATGTCAGCATCATTCTTGTCGAGTTTGGCCCCGATATTATCAACATCACCGGTTACATATGCGATCTCTGCCAGAGGCTTGAAGATACCATAGTCACCTTTGTAATTAATTCCAAAGAAGTGCCTGTCCACATAGGTAGCATCTCCGTTTGCCTCAAGGTCGTTATGATCCCACATGTAAAAACCTTCCACAAAGCTTCCACCAAAAGTGTAGCCTAATTTACCAAAAATGAAGGTTCTGTCATGATCATAGTCCTGAACTGGTGTGCCAATGGCGTTAGTGTCATTTTTGTCAACACCTGAGCCAGTATCCGTGTTGTTAGGTGTATAACCAGCTTCAGATTCGTCCTTCTTGATGTACCAGGCTGACCAGGAAAAGTTGTTGGCACATCCGGTAATACCGATGCCTGGGTCATCGTCGCCATAGACCATACCACCGAATTTAACGTCGGCAGCCTTAACGTCCCAACCACCGTTCAGGCGGGAGTTGATCCAAGGCAGGTTGAAAGATGCATTCAGGCGCTCAATACCAAACTGCTGGGACTGTTTACCTGATGCAAAGTCTGTCCTGTCAACGCTGGCTCTGTCAAGAGTGGTGTCGGATTCAAGGGCGAAGTAAACATCCCAATCCTGATCGTGGGCAAAGTTGAAGAAGAGCCTGTTTTCACCGCGGATGTAGTTATCTTTGACTGCACCGCCAGCCTCAGTGAGGTGGGCCCTGGTGCTGAGGTAAGCACCCCGCATTATTTTGGATGCCCTCTCTTCCTGATCTCCGTTCAGTTTGTCAGAAATACCAAAGTCCCTGTGAACTTCAGATGTGGGAACCAGCCTTACCTGAGCACCCATCTTGATTGTAATATCACCTAGGGTCTGTACTTCAACTGACCCCGGGCCTGCCTGTGCAAGTCCTGCAAATGCAACGGCAGCAAAAAAACACGTGATAATAGTGAGAATTTTCTTCATGTTAGGTATCCCTCCTGTTTAAATAAAATCCTCTGAATTTGATAATTTTTTACACAGCATGAACATAAGGCTTGATAAATAGTCTGTTTTGTTTCATCACCTCCTTTTCATACGGGTTGGTGTTTTACTCCCCTGTCATTTCCTTAACCAAGCCTTGAGAAAAGACCTCCACTCTTTTTCTAAAGGCTTCCTGTACAATTTCCACATCCTGCATGAACTGCTCCAGTTCCTTGAATGTCAGTGACTGATGACCGTCGCACCAAGCACTTTCAGGTTCCGGATGGCATTCCACCAGGATCATATTGGCCCCTGCTATAACTCCTTGGGCTGCAACATGGAATATGTCCATGAGACCATTGGGTGCATAGTCTTTGGAGCCTACCGAATGGCTGGGGTCAATGCAGACCGGCAGCCTTGTAAGTCTCTGTATCACAGGAACATGGGCAAAGTCAACAAGGTTTCGGTGGGGCGCACCCATTTGGGATTTTACTCCCCTGAGGCAGAATATGATATTCCTGTTACCGCCACTTGCAATGTACTCACATGCGTTAAGGGATTCTTCAATGGTAAGTCCCATACCCCGCTTGTAAAGAACCGGCATCTCCTGTTGCATGCCTACCTGCTTTAACAGCTCGAAATTCTGAGCATTTCTGGTTCCAATCTGCAGCACCACACCGGTTGGTTTGCCTGCCTTTTCAAGTTCTTCCTGTATTTCGTCAATGTGCTGTTCCCTTAGCACCTCCATTGCGATTGCCTTGATTCCGTACTTCCCGGCAAGCTCAAAGACCCAGGGAAGGCACTCCCTGCCATGCCCCTGAAAATCATAAGGGCTTGTACGGGGCTTGTAAGCGCCCATACGTGCAGTGGTAAGACCAATGGACTGCAGAAACTTGAATGTTGCCTCTACGTTTTCAGGGGTGTCCACGGCACAGGGACCGGCAAATACCTGCAGGCCGTCCTGGTCAAATTTTATTCCATTATATTCAAATCCTACCGGCACGAAGTTCACATCGTGCCTTCCAATCTGCCGGTATTTGGTGGAGACCCTGACCACCTTTTCCACACCCTTCATTGCCCCCACAACCTCCTCCGGTATGTTGTGGGTTGGGCCGATCAGGTGCATCTCCCGTACCGTACGGGTTTCCCCTTCAAATTCCACGAGTTTCAGGTTTACGCCCGGAAAATTCTCAAGGAATTCTTTTATTCTGGTTATCTCTTCCCCATCGGGGCCGACATCTGTCTTGAAAATAATAATCATGATTAAAACTTACGTTCCTCTCCTCTTTTATCGACACATATTGAGCCTACTATAATTTTTTTTGATTTTTACCACCGTGACCACGGCTGGTCAACAATCATGTTGCGATTTTTATGCCTGATTATATCCATTATGAATGTTGACTGAGGCAAGGTTTTGACATAGGTTTAACAGGATTGAGCGAATGCCGTATTTGCTTCATCTCCTTTTGCTCAATCCGGGTAATATGCATATATAATCACATTAGTTAAGGAGTAATTTATGGGTTTGACCGTTACCGAGAAGATAATTGCAGAACACCTGGTGGAAGGTGAGATGGTTCCAGGAAGCCCTATTGCCATCAGGATTGACCAGACCCTGACACAGGATGCCACAGGGACAATGGCATACCTTGAATTTGAAGCCATAGGAATTCCAAGGGTAAAGACAGAGCTCTCTGTAAGCTATGTTGACCATAATCTGCTTCAGTCTGATTTCAGAAACGCTGATGACCACCGTTTTCTTCAGTCCATAGCAGCAAAATTCGGTATCCAGTTCTCAAGGCCTGGGAATGGAATATGCCACCAGGTTCACCTGGAGCGTTTTGCAAGGCCTGGCAAAACCCTGCTTGGGTCTGACAGCCATACCCCAACTGCCGGTGGGTGCGGCATGCTTGCAATGGGTGCAGGCGGACTAGATGTTGCCATGGCAATGGCTGGAGAGCCTTTCCATCTCAATATGCCTCTTATTGTGGGTGTCAAACTTACAGGGAGCCTTCAGCCCTGGGTATCTCCAAAGGATGTGATCCTTGAGCTTTTGAGGCAGCTTTCTGTCAAGGGAGGCGTTGGCAGGGTGATGGAGTATTTTGGCCCTGGTGTTGAGACCCTTTCTGTTACCGACAGGGCGGCAATAGCAAATATCGGTACAGAACTGGGTGCCACAGGGACTGTTTTTCCATCGGATGCCGTAACACGCAAATTCCTTGAAAGCCAGGGCAGGGGAGAGCAGTGGGTTGAGCTTGTTGCAGATGACAATGTTACCTATGCCGACCTAATTGAGATAAACCTTGATGAACTTGAGCCCATGGTAGCATGCCCATCCTCACCTGATAATGTAAAAAAGGTCAGTGAGGTTGCAGGCCAGCCGGTATCACAGGTGATAATCGGTTCATGCGCCAATTCATCGTATCGGGATATTGTCCTTGCGGCAGAGGCGTTAAAAGACAGGGAGATTGATAAGTCTGTAAGTTTTGAAATCAATCCGGGAAGCCGCCAGGTGCTTGAAAACGCTGATGCAGCAGGCGCACTCAGGCATCTTATTCACTGCGGTGCAAGGATTCATCAGTGCGGATGCCTTGGCTGCATAGGAATGGGACAGGCCCCTGCAACAGGTACAATCTCAATGCGTACCTTTACGAGGAATTTCCCGGGAAGGAGTGGCACCAAGGATGACAAGGTCTATCTTTGCTCTCCTGAGGTGGCGGTTGCTGCAGCCATTACAGGCAAGATTACAGACCCTCGTGAGCTGGGTGACGCCCCTGTTGTGAGCCTTCCTGATAAATATATTATAAATGATAATGGCATTATTCCTCCGCCTGAAGACGGTACAGGTGTTGAGGTGCTTCGCGGGCCCAATATAAAGCCGCTTCCTGATTTTGATCCTCTGCCGGATGATCTCAAGGCCACGGCAATCCTGAAGGTGGGTGACAATATTACTACTGATCATATCATGCCTGCGGGAAGCAAAATTCTGCCTCTGAGAAGCAATATCCCTGCAATCAGTGAATATGTCTTCTCTGCCATTGATCCGGAATTTTCCAGCCGTGCGCAGCAGGCAGGTTCTGTCATAATTGTTGGTGGTGAAAATTACGGCCAGGGTTCGTCAAGGGAACATGCTGCCCTTGCCCCAAGGTATCTTGGCGTGCGTGCCAAGTTGGTCAAGAGCTTTGCCAGGATTCACAAGGCAAATCTTGTAAATTTTGGAATTGTTCCCATGACATTTGCCGATCCTGCTGATTATGACAAGGTTGAACAGGGCGCCGAGATTACCATTCCTGGAATCAGGGCAGCGCTTCTGAGCGGTTCTGACACGGTTACTGTAAAGATTGGAAGTGATCAGACAATTCAGGCAAAACTCGACCTTTCAGAGCGTGACAGGCTGATTCTGGGGGCAGGAAGCCTGCTTAACTGGGTCCGGGCAAAGATTGGTGCACAGGAATCCTGATTTCAGGGTTTGATTCTTTGGCTGAACATGGAGTGTCTGTGTTCAGCCATTATTTTTTGATCTGCAGATGCTATGAAACCTGACGCCTCCACAACACTTTATGGCATTATCGGCCATCCTGTATCCCACAGCCTGAGTCCTGCAATGCATAATGCAGCATTTGATGCCGTTGGTATTAATGCGGTTTATTTGGCTTTTGATGTTACTGATCTGCCTTCTGCGGTTCGAGGCATCAGGGCTCTGGGCATTAAGGGGCTTTCGGTGACCATTCCACACAAGGTTGAGATAATGGAGTTTCTTGATGAGGTGGATGATGTTGCCCAGATAATAGGTGCGGTCAATACCCTTGTAAACAGAAATGGCAGTCTTTGGGGCGGGAATACAGATTGGCTCGGTGCTGTAAAGGCATTGGAAGAGCAGACCCAGCTTGAAGGAAAACGGGCTGTTGTGCTTGGGGCAGGTGGCTCTGCACGGGCAGTATGCGCCGGACTGAAAGAGCGAGGTGCACTTGTCCATTTAGCAAATCGTACAGTTGAAAATGCGAAAAAACTGGCTGAACGGTTTTCTTGTTCCTGGAGCGGACTTGATGAAATTCAGGATATAGAGGGTGAAATACTTGTCAATACCACTTCAGTTGGTATGGAGCCGTATAGTCACAAAACTCCTGTGCCTTCTGAAATTCTTGAAAGATTCAGTATCGTTATGGATATTGTTTACGCCCCTCTCAAGACAAAATTGCTTGATGAGGCAGAAAAGGCTGGTTGCGTGACCATTAATGGACTCAGGATGCTGCTTTTGCAGGCAGTGTCTCAATTTGAGTTTTGGACTGGTAGGAAGGCGCCTATTAATGTCATGGAAAAGATTCTTTACAACCGGTTTGCTTAATATGCAAGGTGCAGCCTAAGGTGACCTTCCCCCAGTTTAGTGGACACCGGGTTGGACGAAGCCGCTATCGCGGCAGGCATTCCAGCCCCTTTCCTGTTTTTGCATAATATATAATATATTGATTCCCTCTCTTTTTTGTAATGAAAAGTATATGATAAGGTAATTTGATATGCTTTTCATACTCAATATTACAAAAAGGAGGATTTTATGAACATCAACCTGCCAGATAATCCGCAATTCAACAAGTATTACCAGAAACACCTGAAGTGTCTGAAGCTTCAAGGGCTAAGAACCAAAACCATTGAAGCATACGCCAGGGGCATCAGGCGTATCGCAAATTATTTTGAATGCCGTATTGACAACCTTTCATCTGATCAGCTACTTGACTATTTCAACGATCTTCTTGCTGCCCGCTCCTGGAGCGCTGTCAAGCTTGACCTGTACGGGCTGAAATTCTTTTATACCCATGTTCTGCACAAAACCTGGGATGATATCCCATTGATAAAACCACCCAGAACGA
>JALWJV010000323.1:10799-11208 GCA_026996955.1 Deltaproteobacteria bacterium | reverse complement strand
AAATTGTTCAAAGTCACTCCAAAACAAGACCATTTACCACGCTGAATAGATATTCTTTATTTTGCTTTGAGCCTTGAGCTTTCAGCTTTGAGCTATTTCAAAACTACTGATTATGAGAGGTGAAATGTAAATATGGGAGCAAGAAAGGAACACCGTGAATTCAAAACAGAGATAAAGCAGTTAATGGACATAATCGTTAACTCCCTCTACTCAAGCAGGGAGGTGTTTTTGCGTGAGCTTATATCCAATGCCTCTGATGCCCTGGACAAACTGCGCTTCAAGGCACAGACAGAACCGGAGATAATGGGTGATGATACTGATCTTAAGATCAGAATAATACCTGACAAGGAGAAACGCACACTGGAGATTGCTGACAATGGAATCGGCATGACATGGGACGAGGTGGCGG
>JALWJV010000323.1:0-10789 GCA_026996955.1 Deltaproteobacteria bacterium | reverse complement strand
GGCAAAGAAACAGGACGCCATCATCTCCCCTGAGCTTATCGGCCAGTTTGGTGTTGGCTTTTACAGCGCATTTATCGTTGCCGACAAGGTAACACTCATTACAAAGGCTGCCGGATCAGACCAGGCTGTCAAGTGGGAATCAGACGGACAGGGCGGCTACACCATGGAGGAGGCCCAGCGGGAAGGCCGGGGCACCTCTGTAATCCTGCATCTTAAAGAGGTGGAGGAAGGCGAGGAAGACTTCACTGATCAGTGGGTAATCAAGGATGTGGTGAAGCGCCACTCGGATTTTGTGTCCTACCCAATCGTTATGGATATGGAGATTGAGGAACCCATTCCGGAAAAGGAGCGGGTGCTGGACAAGGACGGCAAGCCAATTGGCCCCACCACAAGAAAGGTTGTAAAGGAAGAGGTCCTTAACTCCATGAAGGCAATATGGACAAGGGACCCAAAGGAGGTGAGCCAGGAGGAGTACAAGGAGTTCTATACCCACATAAGCCACGACTGGAACGAGCCTCTTGCTTGGCTTCACAAGCGTTTTGAAGGTGTAACAGAGTACAGTGTGCTTCTCTATATCCCCTCAGTTGCGCCCTTTGATCTCTTTAATCCTGAGGGCAAGTTTGGAATAAACCTTTACTGCCGCAGGGTCTTCATAATGGATGACTGCAGGGAGCTTATCCCTGAATATCTGCGGTTTGTAAAGGGCGTGATAGATGCACCGGACATAAATCTTAATGTCAGCCGTGAAATCCTTCAGCAGGACAGGCTGGTTACTGCCATCAGGAAAAATGTAACAAAGCAGATACTGAAGCTCCTTGCCGATCTTGATCAGGAAAAATACGAGAAATTTTATAAAGAATTTGCCCCTGTGCTCAAGACAGGGGTTCATACAGACGGTGAAAACCGTGACAAGATTGCGGAGCTCCTCCGTTACAGGACCACGAAGTCAGGTGATAAACTCATATCATTGAAAGAGTATGTTGATAACATGAAGGAGGGGCAGGAGTTCATCTACTACATTACTGGTGAAAATCTTAAAGCCCTTGCCAACAGCCCTCACCTTGAGCTTCTGAAGGAGAAGGACTACGAGGTGCTTCTCATGACAGATCCAATTGATGAATGGGTTGTGGATTCCCTGCCGGAATACCAGGGCAAGAAGCTTAAGAGCGCTGAAAAGGGCGAGCTTGGTATTGAAGAAAAGGAACAGCAGGATGATACAGAGTTCAAGGGCCTTATCGCATACCTCAAAGAGCAGCTTTCTGACCGGGTGAAAGAAGTGCGGACATCCAAGAGGCTCAAAAGCTCCCTTGCATGTCTTACCGGAGACATCTGGGATATGAGCGCTTACATGGAGAAGATTCTGAGGGCATCCGGGCAGAAAGTTCCGGAAAACAAGAGGGTGCTTGAGGTAAATATTTCCCATCCGCTGATGCAGAAGATGCTTGAGATGTACAAGCAGGACAAGAAAAATGAAAAGCTGGCAGATTATGCTGCCCTGGTGTATGACATAGCAGTAATCAGCGAGGGAGGAAAGATTGATAATCCTTCCAGGTTTAATACTCTCATAGGGGAACTGGCTGCATCTTGATAAATACCTGTTTTATAGCAGATACCCGGGCCGCAAGGGTGGTTTCTGTCATTCTTGCGGCCCTGTTTATTGTTGTCATTTCCGGCTGTTCAATCTTTCAGACAAAACCGCAGAAAGCAGCTTTCCCACCATCAGCCTGCAGAACCGGCAATCTTCTTCATGACCTTGGAAGAATCGGCTCTTCCATAAGAAGCATTGACGCAAGGGCAAGGATTCAGCTTGAACTTAACGGCAGGAAGCAGCCTTCAATTTCATGCACATTAAAGTGGTATGGCGCAGATAGCTCGCAACTGCTGAGGCTTACAGGTCATGGGCCCTTTGGCATTACCCTCTTTGACTGTCTTCTTGATAACACCTTTCTGCTATCAATCCCTTCCCATAAGGCAACTTATTTTTCTGATTTAACCCAGGGAATTGATGCACAATCACGACCAGGCAGCATTTCACAAAACTCCCGTGCAGCATCAGCGGCAGCCCAGTTTCGCATGGTACTTAATCCGTGGAACGCCGTTATGACATCCCATATCAGTGAAATTTCCTGTCCCGGGTTTAATGAAAATCCCTTCCTTGACTCTGGCTCAACTGAGCCGTCCAATGCCAGCCTTGTATGTTACAGCTCTTTTGTGAATCAGACCAGGGTATGGTCTGCATTTGACGTTAATACCCTGTCTCCGTTTGCCATGGAGACAGGGGATTTCAAGGCATATTTTAACGGTATTCTGTCCGATTCCGGACATTCTCTGCCATGTGTTAAATATCCTGAATCTATTATTTTGATATTGAAAAAACGGAACATCACCATTCACATCTCCATAAAGGAGATATCATTTAACACCATTACCCCCTGGCAAGCGGCATTTGACAGGACCCCATTCATGGGATTGCGGCTGATTCCATTAGAAAATCTGCTCAGACAGGCTGCTGGCAGATAAATATCTCTGCTCTCTTCCCTTATCCTAAACCATTCTTGTTTTTACCTAGTTCTTCCGTTAAAGTTAAAAAAATGTCACCAGATTGATTTTTTGCTGGCATGGGTGTTGCTTGTGACACACCGGTGGGACACTTTTGTCTTTCAACATGATCATGATTTTAGATATGCTGGAATACCTGCAAGGCACTTCAATAAACCTATCATAATGAACTGATGCTCAGGCGCACCCGGAAAATAACAGGGATTTATCTTGGCCGTGACAGCATAGAGGCCATAACCATAGGGAAGACAGGCGGGGCATGGTCTGTCCTTGATGAGGAGCCCACGCCTGAGGAGAGCACAACGCCAATTCCGGAGCAGGTCCGGGCATTCCTTGCACAGCTCAAGGTGGAAAGATCAAGACGGATTACCTTTGCAGTTCCGGACACAAAGGTTTTTTTCAGGGAGATATCCTTCCCGCAGTTAAGCCCGGATGAAGCGGTTGCCGCAGTGCGCATGGCCGTTGATCTTCATGCCCACCTGAAAAAAGAAGAAATTTACTTTGATGTTTACAGCATCACAGATGATTCTGAAACAGCACCTTCTGCTGAACAGGACAAAAATGAATCAAAGGTCATCCTGGCCTATCTTGAACGCTCATTTCTTTCCCCAATTTTAAAGGCAGTTACGGAAACAGGCCATCAACGCTCCCTTGGCATTATCTCTCCCCTTTCATGCGGGATTGACGGTATCCTGAGGCTTGCAGGGCCCGGGGCATTCCCCTGCACAGTGCTCTCAAGGCAGGATGACGACATCAGAATCTCCCTTCACAGCAGCACAGGCTGGGAAGGGTCCCACTCTGTTTCACTTTTTTCAAGCTCAGGCCTGGGACATCGCCTGGCAGAGATGTCCCGCCTCTACCCTGAACCCTTTGGAAGCCTTGTAAAAAACCCCTCCTTCAAGATTGGAGAGTTCCAGATTGCAGACCTGGAAAAGAACCCCAAAGACCCGTGCAGTGCCATAAAGGCACTTGGGCCTCTATGTGGCAGCGCCCATGCAGGCCCTGCACTTTGTGCAGTTGGCATAGCAATGAAGTCATATCCTGAGATTGCCTTTCAGGATGCCCCGCGCAAAAAACCTTTCCGGCTGAAGAT
The DNA here is from genome assembly GCA_026996955.1 of Deltaproteobacteria bacterium. GTDB lineage: Bacteria > Desulfobacterota > Dissulfuribacteria > Dissulfuribacterales > QOAL01 > S144-17. The sequence continues at coordinate 7,137 of JALWJV010000323.1, read as the reverse complement.
AAATGCATTCCAGATCCTCGCATTTGCAGTTACTGCAGCCATGCTTGCAGCCACTGCATTTGGCACGGTACGCATGATGCGTGTGTCTTCCAGGGTCAACCAGGTGGACAAGAGGCTCAAGGAGCTTGAAAACAGGATGAAGCCGCTCCTTGAGACCAGGGCGAAGATTGATGAGGTTGAGAAGAAGAAACAGGAGCTTACGGAGTTTACCAAAGAACTGCCGGGTATTCTTGACGTGTTGAGGGAAATTGCGACTCTTACCCCAACAGATACATGGATCAGAAATTTCAGTCTTTCAAGCAGAAAATTTCGTCTCAGTGCTGAAGGAAAATCGGCAACGGCATGTGTTGCTGCTCTTCGAAAAAGCCGCCTGTTCTCACAGGTAAAGCTGGTATCAAGCGTTACCAAGACAAAAGACGGTAATGAACGGTTTTCCATAGAGATAGTGCCCAGGACATCAGGCAGGGGAGGCAAGAAATGAAGGGACTGGCGTCGGGCATGAAGGGCCGCAGCCCGCTGCTTCGCTACGGCATCCTGATAATTGTTGTAATTCTGTGGTACAGCCTTGTCTGGGACACCATTCAGTCAAGGACCGAGTCCCTTTCCGAGACCCTGCAGGTTAAAGAGGCAAAGGTCAAAAGGCTTCAGACCAAGCTCAAAAAGAACAGCGGTCTTGACGCAAAGCTTAAAAATGCACAGAAACAGTACGCTGCCCTTGAAAAGAGGCTTCTTCCCGGCACCAATCCCCAGATAGTCGCATCTGCCCTGCAGGACATGCTGAATACTGCCGCAGCCGAAGCCGGGCTTGAGGTAACCACATACAGGACCATCAAGGGCAGGAAATGGCGGAACAAGCCTGTTGCTGCCGTGCGTCTTACACTTAAGGGAAATACGGAAAAACTTGTTAAATTTCTCGAACTTATAAGGAAGAAAAACAGGATAGTCCGCATAAACAGCCTGAATATAGTCAAGGTCAGCGGGCGTAAACCATATCTCAGGATCAATATAGAAGCGGAGGCTCTGTGGAAACAGGGAGGATCTGCATGAAAATAGTTACCGGAAAACACATTTGCTTTGTTATTGCCATACTGCTCATGTCATGGAGTTTGCCCATGTTGGCACTCTCTGCGGACACTAAGCAGGCCAAGCAGCAGAAGGATTCTGCAGTTGAAGAAACGAGTTCTGGAATCGTCTCTCCCTACAGGGGCGCAGGCCCAAATGAAAAACGGCAGATCGACCTTACCTTTGATGATATGGACATTTATCCGGTGCTGGATGATGTCCTTGGCAATGTGCTTGAGCTGAACTTCGTGGTGGACCCGGCAATCAGGGGCACCATATCCGTGCGGATCCAGGGCAGATATTCTAGGAATGAACTCCTTGACCTCTTTAACTCAATGCTCCAGATGCACGGGCTTGCCATTGTTCATGGGGCATACGGGCTTTACAAGGTTGTTAAAAAATCAGGCAGTCCCAAGCAGGGAGACACTGTGATCTCAGCCGGTGCCAAACGGCCAAACCCCGGAGACACCACCCGGGTATTCCAGTTGCGCTACCTCTCCGCGCAGCATGCCATAGCAAACCTGAAAAATTTCATATCCCAGGGTGCGGTAATAATTGCCGTTCCAAGCTCAAACTCGATAATAGTTACTGATACAGCGGAAAATCTTCAGAAATTAAACAGGATTATCTCTCTTCTTGACACCAATCTCTTCAAAAAGGTGAAGTGGAAGCTCTTCAGCCTTGAAAATACCGATCCTGAAGACATGGCAAAGGACCTTGAAAACATCTTCAAAAGCAAGGGTATCTTTGCCCGTGCAGGCGTTGATACAGACAGCCTGCAGATTATTACCCTTAAGTCCATAAATGCAATTCTTGTGGTTACAAGGTGGCCGGATGTCCTGAAGGAGATAGAGGTCTGGGTGCATGAACTGGAACAGGGGCAGATAGAAAAGGGCTCAAACGTATATGTCTATTTTGTGCAGAACGGCAAGGCAAAAGACCTGGCAGACCTTCTTAACAACCTCTATTCAGAGGGAAGCTCCGGCTCATCAGGCAGAAAGAGGATACTGGTAAAACGCACCAAGCAGGGGGAGCCAACAGTAAGGACCGAGCTTTCAGGAGAACTCAGCGGTGAGGTCAAGATCATTGCCGATGAGTCAAACAACGCACTTCTCATCAAGGCGCGCCCCAAGGACTACGCAATAATCAAAACTGTACTGGACAAGCTGGACATTATGCCCCGGCAGGTGCTGGTGCAGGTCATCATTGCAGAGGTGGCCCTTACCGGTCAGCTTGAATACGGTGTTGAGTGGTTCATCAAACAGAAGGGGATAAAAATAGCCGGAAATCCGTACAATGCCGACATGGCGCTCAGTGCCGGGCAGACTCTTGCTGAAAACACGCCGCTTGGAGAGGGGATTAACGGATTTTCATACGGCCTGTTCAATAATGACGGCGACTTGATGGCGCTTCTTACGCTTATTGACTCCACAACCAACTTCAACCTGCTCTCAACCCCGAACATCCTTGCCTCTGACAACCAGGAGGCAAGCATTGAGATTGGTGAAGATGTTCCGGTGCTCTCTGAATCCACCATCTCAAGCGGTGGAGTAAAGACCCAGGGAGTTCAGTACAGGAAAACAGGTATTATCCTGCATGTTAAGCCTACCATCAATGACAATGGGCTTGTTCGCATGGAGATAACACAGGAGGTCAGCGCCGTAGATGACAATGCAGAAACTGCAGGAATCTCCTCCCCGCGCATCAAGAACAGGAAGGCAACCACATTCCTGGCAGCACATGATGGCCAGCACATCCTTATTGGCGGATTGATGCGTACCAAGTTGTCCGAAAGTTCTTCCGGTATTCCAATTCTAAAGGACATTCCATTTCTGGGATACCTCTTTGGATCTACCGGCACCACTCAGGAAAAGATCGAACTGATATTTATCGTAACACCACGTGTAATCAAATCCAGGCAGCATGCAGACGAGCTTACAAGGGAGTTTGCTGAAAAGGTCCACTCTTTAAGGGAGATGCTTAAGAAAGAGGAGATCATTACTCCTGACAAGCCGGCGCCACAGGAGATTGTACCTGAGGAGGCTTATTAGCCCATGCCGTACAGGTGTGCCAGCAACATAAAGGGTAAAGCAGCCCTTGTGACAGCCCCTTTGTGCATGTTTCGTGCGGCTATGGGGCTAATGATAATCCTGGGCCTGATATTGGGCTTTAGCGTGCCTGCCCTTGCCAAATCAGCCAAGACAAAGGCAAAGAGCAAAAAAGATGCTGCCATTATCACCAAACGCTACCAGGTTATTGTAAAAAAGGACCCCTTTGACAAGGAACGGGGCGGGAGCGAAGCTGGTGAGGGGACCGGAACAGAGGCACCTGTGGAGGGTATCAGTGAAAATTACGAGCTGTACGGTGTAATCAGGACAGGAAATATAAGAAAGGCGTTTTTGAAGGAGAAGAACAGCAAAAAGGGCCGTGTCCGGTGGAACAGAAAGAAGAAGAGGCTGAGCCGCCCTAAATTTCGTATCGTTACAGAAGGTGACCTGATTGACGGCTGGAAGGTCAGGGAGATTACCCCTACCGGGATTGTGCTTTCATCAAACGACCAGACAGTTGAGATGAAGGTATTCACCAGCCAGAAATCAAACCGGAGGGCACTGAAACCTGTTGCCATGCAGACCAGGCCCACGCCCCTGCCTGTTACTCACAAGGCTGCGACTCCATCCACAGGGAAAAAGGCGGCATCCAAGCCAGGAACATCCAAGTCACCATCAAAACTGGTTCCAGGAAAACCCTCTGGCCAGGCAACTCCCCCCTCACCTCCGCCAAGGCCAAGGAGAAATCCATTCAGCCGGGTACTGAAGACCAGCACAAGTACAGGCATAAAGACGCCTCCTGCAGAGACTCCGGATGATCAGGCAATACTCTCTCCTGAGGATATAACAGTGCCTCCGCTTAATCTTCCTGGAAAATAGTTGAATTATGCGCCTGGTGTGTAACTTAGAAGGCATGCAGCCGCAACAGCCAGTACAATGCCAAGCACCTGTGTCCAGTAAAGCCTTTCTCCCAGGAACAGGGCTGCCATGATTACAGTCACAACCGGATAAAGGGCAGTAAACGCTGAAACAACGGCGATAGGCCCCTGTTTTGCCGCAGCAAAATAAAAATACAGCCCGATACCTCCAAAAATGCCGGTAAGAACAGCAGGAATCACGCCCCGTGGGTCTGACTCCAGGTTTCTACCTGCTATCAACAGGGAGACAGCCCCTATTACCATCACTCCAACGGATTCATAAAATACCGAGCTGAGGGCAGAAATGTGGCGCACTGCAAGTTTTGGCAGAAATGCCCAGAAACCCCAGCAAAAAAGCGCTATGAATGCCCCTGCAAGCCACCTTTCCACTATTTTTATATTTCTCCCTGAAATTTTAATTTATCTAACTTGCTGATTGTCGGATTTGCTGCATATCCGCGAAAGAGGAGTCCGCATAATAGTGGGGGGTATATGGGGATTCCGATGACAGAGGAGATGAAGCAAATACGGCAATCAGGTGTGATCAAGCACTGTTACACTCTCTATATGATATGTCTGCGGGAACATATCAACCGGCTGGCTCCACCTGAGTGCATAACCGTTATCAAGTAGGTGCGCTACATCCCTTGCAAGGGTCATTGGGTCGCATGACACATAGACTATTACAGGCACCTTTGCACTGGAAAGGGCCTTGACTGTCTCCATTGCACCTGAACGTGGAGGATCAAGAAGCACGATGTCCCATGCTGGCTGCTGCTCCTGAACAAAAGCTTCAACAGGCTGCGCAAGAAAACGTGCATTTTCAATGTTATTAAGCCTGCAGTTCTCCTCTGCCCCGCGGATCGCCCCGGCATCATAGTCAACCCCCATGATTTCAGAGCACAGAGGGGCAAGTGGAAGGGTAAAGTTACCCATGCCACAGTATAGATCAAGGAGCCTTGACCCCGGCACTTTACTTTCAGAAATAGCCTCAATGACCAGTTTCACCAGCGTGCGGTTCTGGGCAAGATTTATCTGGGAAAACCCGCCTGGAGGAAGCTGGAGTGACACGCCGTTTTCCCCCTGTGGATGGATAACAGGCATCTGCGGGCTTTTTTGGTTATGTGCGACTGTTACTTTCTTCCTGCCGTGCTTTACCATGACAGTCAGCGGAAATGATGCCTCTGATACCAGGTTTTGCGCAGCATGTTCAAATTCCGTACACATGGCAGGCCCAGCTTTAGAGTCTTTTTTCCGCCCTTTGCCAGTGCTGTTTGAGCACACAATAATCCGGCTGCCCCCCTGGTCTCCTGTTTCAAGAATCACATGTTCAATACCGGCACTTTTTTTAATGGCATTTCCGGAAAGTATGTGCTGCTTGAATAGCTCAAAGATGGTTTCAACCAGGGGGGCAAGGAGCAGGCATCGCTTAATGCTGCACACACGGTGGCTTTCAGGCTGGAAAAACCCTGCAAATGGTTCACCTGCCTGCCAGCGAACCTGAATCCGTGCCCTGGATCTGTAATGCCACTCTTCCGGAGAGGGGATAATAGGCCTGATGAGCTCCCTTGCCACACCACACTTTCCGGCAAGTATGGATTCAAATATCTCCTGTTTCCATCGAAGCTGTTCTGAAATGGAGACGTGCTGCCACTGACACCCGCCGCATTGCACAAAGTGAGGGCACCGGGGCTCAACCCTTGAGGAGGACGGCACAGAGACATCCTTGAGCCTTCCAAAACAGTAGTGCCGCTTTTCCCGAAGAGTCTCCCAGTAAATAATATCCCCAGGGACAGAATACGGCACAAAAACCGCCTTGCCGCGGTGAAAACCCAGGCCACTTCCTCCGAAAACCAGCTTTTCAACACATAATGGCGCTGCAGCCTGGCTACTCAATACCTATTTCCCTTTTGAACGCTTCAATACCGCCGATTTTGTCAATTACCCTGTCCAGCCTGGATTTTTTCTTCACGTTTGCCGTGAAGAAACGCGCCACCTTCAGGGTCAGTTCTGCTGCATCCTCCACGTTTGTGACCTTGGCAATCTCAATGCCTGTCTTTGGCCTGGCACCGCCATGTCCTGCAGCAAAGACCTTCCAACCACTCTTTACACCAACAAAACCGAGGTCAACCATATTTGCCCATGAACAGCACGCAGGGCACCCTGCAATGCCAAGCTTCATCTTTGGAGCAGTGATCTCCGCACCGGCTTTTTCATAAAGGTATTCTCCAAATGCAAAGGTGTCCTGCCATGCAAACTTGCACCAGGGCTGTCCTACGCAGGTCCGTGCATGGGATAATGTCCTGCCCTTTCTTACGCTTGCACCGGCAGATTCCATAATATCCATGACTCTCTGCCCTGATTCATCATCAAGGCCAAGGAACATAATCTTCTGGGCAGTGGTAATGTGAACGGTAATACCGGGCATGCGGGATACCTTGCCCATTGCCTCAAGTATTTCCGGCTTCAGGTTGCCGTTTGGAACCTCTATTGTCATGGCAACAGAGCCATCTTTCTGTGGATTTAATCCTGGAACTTTGGGTGAATTCATATTTTATTTAACTCCTTTTCACCAAATAAATATTGTATCTATTCAGCTTGGTGAATGGTCTTGTTTTGGAGTGACTCTGAAGAATTTCATAGTTTTTCTTGGCGAAGCGCAGCCATAAAAATCGCGCCTGTCTGAGCGAGGTACGAGCGAGTTTCGCGATTTTGGCGTAGCAAGCCTTAGAAAAACAAGAAATTATTCACCGGAACGGAAAAACAAGGCCATTCACTAACCTCAATTACCATCAATACGCTGAACAGTTACTAAATATTCAAAAAAATCAGGACCCTACATGTCCCTTGCTGTTGCATTTTCAACCACCAGGCTCATGCTTTTGTGTTTTTTCTTCTTGTTTTTCGCACTCATTATGCCCATCACTGCTGCTGCAACAGCTATCTGCAGAGGGATGCTTCGGAGCATCTTTAGTGAAAAATTTCCTGATTTTACCCCACAGGGGTGGAACAGAAAGCAGAAGAACAATTACAGCCCCTGTGTATCTTACCCATGCCGGTACAAGTTCTGCGTGCCTGCCAGCCATTGCTGCAGGCACGCAGAACTTGTA
>JALWJV010000322.1 GCA_026996955.1 Deltaproteobacteria bacterium | reverse complement strand
GCTGGTTCAGGGAAAGCGGCAGTGACGGGATCATCCTCCAGATTTCCGCAACGTTCATGAACAAGTACACCGTTGGCAAAATACGAACGGTATTTTTCAACATCCAGGTTATATACTTCCATTGCTCTGTTTATCCGTACATTTGAGACTATCTGCCAGGGACTCCTGTCAGGTCCGGTGAGCACATCGTCACTGTCAAGCTTTCTTGCAGCCTTCCATTTACCGTTGGTAGTCCAGAAAAGATGGCCATCTGTTGTAACAAGACGCCTCAATTCACCTACACTGTTTCTGTACCTGATCTCCCTGATCTGGTCTGAAGTACGGTGGTATGTCTGCTTCACCCTTGCGGCATCGCCAGAAAAGCCCATTACAAGATCTCCTGCCTTGACCTGTTCTATGGGCTTGATGGTACCATCAGCCATAAGTATTGGTGTTCCTGATGCAAAACACTGGAAATCTGAAGGCACACCATAAGCGGGACCGCTTGCTGGACCAGCCGCAGTGCCCCCCCCACCAGGTGAAGCTGAAAGCAACTGCTGCGCTGCACAGGATATGGCATTTACAACAACACCGAAAATATCAGTTGGCATGTTCCACACATGTATAAATACCAATAGGGCGTCGGCAATGGGGAGAAGATCATGTCCATAACAGGAACTGTAACCACCAAAAACGGAATGAAGGGTCCGGATGGCATCGAACATCCCTCCAAAGCCACCAAGAGTACAATCAACCCATCCTCCCGCATCAAACTTGGAATCAAGCCCCTTGGCCTCAGGTGCAGCATCTCCCCTGAAGACAAATTTATAGGGTATCTCCACCTCCTGCATAGCAGCAAGCTCGGGGATATACTCGATAAGCGGTACCAGGGAACCCCATTCTGTCTCTGCAGACTTTATGGTGACATCATGGATCTTTATCAATCCGAAGTTCTTGGCCTTTACAATAAGACTGGTCTGAAATGCATCAGAAACATCTTCAAAGGTAAAAGAAGGTGGATCCAGGACCAGTACCGGGGCTGGAACGTGTGTTTCAAAAGTCTGCTCCAGCTTGATTTCGTAACGGTCAGTAAATGGCACAGGCTCCACCGTAAACTCAACGGACACAAGGCTCCTGAGTACTACTGCTTCAACCTCCACAACCTGACCAGGAACAACAGTTACCATATCACCCACAGGGGCACAGCCGTCTGCTATAACCTGCCATATCCATTCGCCTTCCTGCACATCCTGCAGTAGCGCCTCGCCGTTGAAATCCGTCTTGACCGGCGCAAGCTCTTCACGTATGGCATTATTCTGAAGCCGCACGGTAGCCCCTTCCACAGGCTGGCCGAACATATCCTTCACAGTCAGGAGGACTGAACCAACCTTGCTTGATGTAACCATTGCGTAAAGGTTGATCCTGAACTCCTGTTCATAGTTTGAACCTTTCAGTATTATGAAATCCTGATGATACCCTGCCTCCACGTCTTCAGGCGGGGCAAATACCACGTCAAAACTCCTGCTGGCCCCAACCGGTATATCTCCCAACATGATTCGCCCTGCGTCATCAGGGGTGAGATTGGTCTGGACCCATGAGAGCTCTGACGGAGGCACAAGCTCAACATCCTGCAGGTCTCTGAGTCCATTGTTGGTAACGGTAATTGTATGTGTCTGGACATCACCACGGTCAACGCTTATGTCAACGTAACCGGCAGCAGGCTCTGTAACATTGATTACAGGTATTGCAGGCAGAAGAGTCAGGGTTGCTGGAAGCACAGCGGTTGCCCCTTCTGCGGTATGAATGACAAAATCAACCAAACCGTTATCAGGAGCGTCCACAGTGGCATTGACGGCCATATTGAGAGTGGCATGACCGCCTGGTTCAATTACAAGACTGCCGTCTTCGAAATCAGCTCTGCCTCCGAACGAAGGTTCTTCAGTTCTGTTACCATCTTCATCAACAGTATAACCATGCACCACCAGGGATAAGCCTGTAAGTTCTCTATCCCCTGGATTATACAGGTCAATGGAAAAGGCAAGGGAATCGCCTTTGGACATGCGGATATCCAGGGCACCGGGCTTGCAGTACAACCGGAACACATCGAATTCATCCTGCCGCAGGATGTCAAAAACATCCGGATGCGCTGCCCATACTGTGAAGTGTCCGCTTAACCCCGGAGGAGGCGTATAATCATAGCTGAATTCACCATTAGCATCCGAGCTAACATCCACGTACCACTGGAATCCCCTTACAGAAAAACCGATCTTTAGCGGGACATCAGGCTCTGGATCACCGGTCTGACGGTTAATTGCCTGACCACTGATGACTATGACATCATTATCTGCATAAAAATCCTGCTGTGCCCTTGCAACGGCATAGTACGGGGTCTGGGTAATCCGGGAGGTAATAACACCCTCAAGACCTGGTGAAGCCTGTTCAACTGCAGCGCCCCGCCTGGCGAACATACGATCAATCCCGGCAACAAACCTGAGTTCAGTGCCCTCTTCCAGATTTTCCGGCACAAGTACAGGCACATCCACACAGAATGACTCACCAGGTGCCAGACTCATCCAGACTGTGCCGTCAGGCAGGGTTACTGCCCCCTGGGGAATGCCATGATACCAGCGTCGACCAAGTTCGAGTCCATCTCCATTTTCAACGGCAACCGAGATATCTCCAGGTTCGTTTCCATTACCCCGGCTGGCCAGGAAAGCGATATCGGCATATCCATTATTTGTAAAACATGTCTGTACATTGGCGTAACCGCCAGCTACAGGAATGGAACCCATACTTAAAGATACTGACGGTGCCGATGGAACAACATCACCAAAAACAAAGTCCGCCCTGTAAACAGTCTCCACGCCAGTGTCAGTTACATCATGCAGGGTTATGGAGAGCAGATGTTCCGCCAGAGAATCTCCGCAAGGGATATTCCTGATAACTTCAAGGGAACCGGATGCTTCTATCTCCTGATCAACCACCTGAGTGTCCGTGTAAATGATATCCTTTCCCACTGTCATTTCATAACCGATCTCATGGATCATCAGAACATTTGCAGGATCACTGTTCTCCACGGTTAACCTGTAGGTATCTATGAAACCGGTTACCAGGGCCCCTGTATCACCATTCTCATCCGGGTTCGCCACTACCCCCAACCTTACAGGGAAGACGCGCGCAACTCTGGCAGGGCTTTCGTCTCCACTGGCATTGACCGCCGTAACCCTGTACTCAACAACACCTGACGCGGTGTAAAATTCATCGGTGTAGGTGGGATTTGCAAGTGGTGTATCATTGATCTTCCTGTCACCACGATAAACATTATAGCCGGTAACACCAGGATCAGAGCTGTGCCATGACAGTACAGGCACACCACCCTGCATGACGCTTGCAACAAGGTCATTAACCATCCCCACGGTAAGATCAAAGGTTACCGGGGCAGAAGCATTTTCATTGCCGTAGCTGTCAGAAGATGCCACAACATAGTTATAAACACCGCCTACCGAGGGGTTATCAGTAATGGAATATGTTGCCCCACTGACTGTCCGGATCAGGTCTCCATTCCTGTAAACTGCATACCTTGCCGGAGCTTCACCAACTGATGGGCCCTGCCACATTATGCTTATTCCACTATCGCCTGGCTCAACAGTGAGATTTTCAGGCTGTTCAGGCGGGGTCCTGTCAGACAGCATTGCAACCCTGCCTGAAAGAGCACTCTCGGCGCCGCGTCTCAAGGCCGTTACAGCATAGCAGTAGATGCCGTCTGCGGGCGGTGTATCCTCAAAAGATACCGCCGTAAGGTCTTGGGCAACGAGCGTATCAGGCGTGGTGTCACAGTTACCCTCACTGCGGTAGATATTATAACTGTCAGCCAGTTCCACACTGCTCCACGAAACATGCACTGCTCCAGCCTTACCTGTGTTGGCATGCACAGAGACCGGTGCCGATGGAGGAGTTGGATATTCGGAATTATAAATCTCCAGGTACTCTCCCTGGGAGAAAGAACCACCGTGATTGCCGATTTCATCCTCTGCCTGAAGGATAAAACGCCCTATCCCACTGCCCATTGAAGGCTCAAGTACAAGGGCACCGCTCCACGAAGTGCCTTCCCCGGAAAGGGATACTGTAATATCCGGACCGGAAGGCGGACTAAATTGGAGGATGGGCATGGTCCCTGCTGCAAGAGGCTCATCAAGTTCAAGGGCGATGGAAACAGTACGCTCCTCAAGGACCTGCACTGGCGGTTCCTGGTCAATAGTAAGCACGGCTTCTGGAGGACGGTTATCAACCTCAAATGATGTCCCCTGTGGTATTCCGGAAAATGTATTTCCCGCCAGATCAGTGCCTGAGACCCTTAGACGTGCTGTGCCTGGAGGGAAAGTAGCCGTTATGGAATAACTGCCCCTGTAGGTAGTTTCAGTTTCCTGGGTCAGGGCAATAACATGAGTATAGGCGCTTCCCTCTGGTGTAATTGTCAGTACGGGCAGGTCTGCCAACGGCTCTGAGGCAGCGAGAACGATCTCCACATCTTCAACGCCGAAGGGCGGAGTCTTGTCATAACTTACAGAAAATACGGGTTTTGTATTATCAAAATCAACAGACTCCACATTTGAGAGCGGACTCATGTTCCCGGCGCTGTCAAACCCTGTAATCGCATAATAAAGGGTGCCGTCAGGCGCAGTGCTGTCAATAAACGACAGATCCCTGATATCCTCTGCCACAAGCACTGCACGTGAGATGTCGTCAAACATGGATAGGCTGCGATAGACATTGAACCGTACCGGGCGTTCTCCTTCTGCGGAATAGCTCCAGCTCAACCTTATACCCTGGCCGGAAACGATCTCAGGGTCATCGAGGTTCACCGCTGAGGGCGGACCGGAATCCAGCGCCACTTCTATTGCGTTGGAAGAAGGACTGATACCCACATGGTCAACAGCCTGGCAGACAAAACGATTAACACCCTCGTCAAGTGTTACTTCCTGGAACTCAAAACTGCCGTCCGATGATGCCACAACACTGGCCTGAACAAAACCGTTTCTCACAAGCCTTACTGTCACAAAGGGCTCGGCATTTCCTCTTATGCTGACAGGACCGGAGGAAACAGATATGTCTGTTGATGGGTACGTGATTACAGGGGCTGGTGGAGGCTCCACATTTACAAGGATATTGTGTTCAGTAACCGCAAAGTTGCCGGCCTTATCGGTTGCTACGATACGGGCCCTGTAAATTCGGTTCTCCAGAGTGGTTACATCCCACCTGCACTCAAGAGATGTCCGGGCAGTTTCACAAACCAGGAGATCATCCACAAGGAAACGCAGTGTAGAAAACGGATTCGCTGATGTTACAGATGCGGTTACAGTGACAGGACGGTTAATCTCTTCACCTTCATTCAGGGAAAATGTCTGTATTACAGGCCCCTCTGTCACATAGTTAATTGTTATTGAAACAGGGTCAGAGATATCGCCTGTGGCACTTCTGTACTGGGCGAAAACCGTTTTCTCACCACCACCTGCTGAAAGCGTAAACGGGATAGAGGGGGCAAATGAGACAAAGTAGGCATCACTGAATGTGGAATCTTCACTGATCCGCATCTCTTCCGCTGTACGGCAGGCAGTTCTAAGCACTATATCACGGCTGCCGGTAAGCGTCTTGTTACCCTCTATACCTATGGCAGGGGTAAGGAGTGGCTCTGATCCCATGAACGGCTCAAAATCCACCTTGCCGGATACTCCAGATGCCACTGTGGCATTGTCAGTATCACCCCACCAGTTATCAGTCGCATCAAGAGAATACAGACCGGTCGCTTGGGCATTCATGCCGTTAAACTTTATTACCGACTGGTTTACATCAAGCCGGGAGGTATCTTCAAGAAGCAGGCCGGTGTCGTTATACGCTGCAAGCAGCGCCGTGGTGGACAGCCTTGCATCATTCACCACATGAAGCCCGGCGCCCTGGTTATTTAATACTGAAAGGGCCTGAACATGGGGACGTGAATTATCAACAACAAGCCCGCTGCCGTACTTTATGAACAAATGCTCCAGGGAGGAGGCGTCAGATCCCTGCAGTAGTCTTACACCATCCCAGTCACCAGGCATGGGATGCCCACCATCGCGGTCATTCACCGAAGTCATGATTACAGGATCAAGAGCCGTGCCGGAAACAGTCAATGTTCCACCTTCGACTTCAATACCTGAGCCAGGCGCAAAGAAGAGGGTTGTCCCCGGAACTATTGTAATCCGGCCTCCGCTGATAATACGCATGGTATTGTAAATTTCCACTTCATGACTTTCACCCCCGCCCAGGACAAGATCAAGATCGATGTCACCCTGGTACGGATCGCTCCATGTAGTGGTAGTTACCGCGGGGTTCATCCCGTCCGCATCGTTGAATGCAGCCACGGCAAAGTGATAGGTCCTGTTCCGGTCAAGGCCCTTAACAACTGCCTGGAACTCGTCAGGGGCCAGGACCTGCACAGGCGTCATGCCCTCAACGGAACTGAAATCATCCTCCTGGTAGTAGAGCCTGAAACCCGAAAGGCCGCAAAGTTCTGACGTATCATAGGATGGCCATGATATAATTGCCATGTCAGGATCAGAACCTGGCATCACAGTTATGTTCACAGGCGGAGGAACAGGCCTTGGGAGCCGTATCTCGCCGGGATTTACTGCATTGACATGGTTTCCTGTGGTATCCACTGCAGCCACTGCGTAGTAATAACTGTGCTCAAGCCCAAGGGCTGTAAACTCGTAACTGTCCCCTGTCTTGTCCACCCACGCAAACGGGCTCAACTCCTCAAGGGAATCAAAGGGACCATCCTCACGATAGATTGCAAATGCTGCTAGATCAGGGGGAGCCACATACCCGGACCAGCTTATAACAGCGCTGTCGCATCCCTGGTATATAAGCGCCGCCTCAGGCATTTCAGGTGGTGTTGCATCGAGGCTGAATGAATAAACGGCAGGGGTAACATCCATAACATTACCAGCCGGATCGGAAGCCTCTGAAACAGCAACGGTGATATTTCCGTCCATGCCGCTGTGAAGGGCGATTGCCGGAGTGATATATGTATCATTGGCAAAGAATGTTGTTATCCAGGTGCCACTACCGGTCACAGAAGGTTGTACAGTACCTGTTCCAGCCATCTGGATCACAGGTTCAATTCCTGTATCCATGCTGCTGTTAAAACGTATGGTAAGCATGTAGTCATCCACTTCACCCACAGGGCTGAAATAGTTGGGCTGAACACTTACTATCTCAGGGGCAACAGTGTCTGTGACAGGCAGAACCACCGTATTTGCCACCGGATTGCCGGCAATATCCGTAAGCAAGGAGGATGGAGTAACTGTTTCACCTCCGGTTATGGTAAATCCCTGGGTAATGGTAACGGCGCATACATTTTTAGCCTCGTTCCAGCTTATTCTATTTATCTCACCGTAGAGCCTGCCACCGGGAGAGAGGTTCTCATTTGCCTCAACAGTATTGTCAGAAAGTGAGGAGATACGCATCTCCTCGCTGAAAGTAAACAGATACCTGTCACCTGCGGACACATCCCCACTGCCGTCACAGTCATCGAATGCAACGCTGGTAATCCGTGGGGCAACACTGTCACGTCCGGTAAGGCGTATGCTGCCAATTACCCTGTTGCCAGCCACATCCGTGACAAAACTGCTTGGGGTTACCAGTTCGTCTCCAAGGATCGTGTAGCCTTCAGTCACCGTTACGGTCAGAGTTCGGCCATCATCACTCCAGTGAATATGGTTGACAGATCCGTACCGCATCCCCCCTTCCGGTCTCAGGTGCACGTTTGCATCCTGGGTCATGTCCCTGATAACAGAGGTGTTCATGGCTTCACTGAATACAAATACGAACTGGTCTCCCTGGCTTAACACAACGCTGTTGTCATTATCCAGCCATTCAAGGGAAAGGAGCCTGGGGGCCACGGTATCCTCTGTGACAAGGACCTGGGTGCCAATGGCACCGTTTCCGTAAAGATCGGCAAGGTCTGTAGGAGTGACAGCTTCAGTTCCCGTTATTGTGAACCCGTCTGTCACGGTAACAATAACTGTGCTGCCATCACCACTCCAGCGAATTCTGTTAAGTGTGCCGTAAATTGCGGAACCAGGCGCGAGATGGATGTTTGCGTCAGTCGAATTGTCACTCATGGCCGACCTGTCCATCTCCTCTGAGAAATGGAAATAATACTCGTCCCCTACCGAGATTGAACCGCTGCCGTCAACATCATTAAACTCTATGTCCTGGAGCCTGGGAGGAGTGAGCTCCGCAACTTCTTCAATCAGAAGCACCTCGGGAACCGCAGCACGAATTGAACTGTCGGGATTTTCATGTATAAAATTGAGTTCCAGTGAGCCATCCGCATATGACGCCGTGGGAACGGGGAACTCATACTGTATGGGGACTGAGGAAGGCATGGTTAAAGGCTCATGAATTACATTGCCATAGCCATCTTCAAGACTCTGGATGGTAGTTCCGGGGTCGCCGGTAAAATAACTTACCCTTATCCTGTAACGCTTTGAGGTATCAAGCCCGCTAAAACTGACTGTAACCCTGTTCTCATCCCATGCCACTGTACGGTCAGGACGCAGGGTTGCACTGTCCCAGCCATCATAAAGCTCGCCCTGGGCCAGGACGGGCTCCGACATGGTTCCCACGGCTGTTCCGGCGCTTTCACTGAAATTACGGTAAGCAAAATCTATAGGACTTTCCGTTACATACGGATCAAAATTAATACTCCCGCCAACTGCATCTCCAGTACCTGTAGGATTATCAGTGTCACTGTGGGGACCTGACCCGTCAACGTCTCCCCACCAGCATGCAGCGGCATCAACAGCCGTGCCGGTCGTATTGTTTACACCAAACTCCCTGTTCAACAGGAAACGGTTGTTATTGATATCAAGTTCGGAGAAACCATATATACCAATGCCGGCAGCCTGGTTAGTGGAAATGAAATTAAAGGACAGGACTGCCTGTGAACGATATTCCACACGAATTCCATCTCCCCTGTTCCCCCAGATCCTGCTGCCTGTGACATCAACCGAGCTGTCATAAATCCGGATTCCATGCGAACCACTCAGGGCCACCAGACAGTCAGACACATTTGCCTCAGTGCTGTCAAAATTCAGGGCCGGGTTTCCAGAGAGCCCGGCATAGAGGATATCCACACGTTGTAGTGAAGAGTTATTATCCAGAAATGCTCCACTTATTAAGACATTTCTCCAGTCTCCCGGTGCAGGCATTGTATCGGAACCATCACCGTTGGTATCTCCGCCTACGCTGTCATCCTTAAGAGAGGTAAAGACTATATGGCTGTCCCGGCTGCCACTGGCAAGGATTACACCCTGGACACTAAGTCCTGCAGAGGGACCGAACTTGAAGATTACCCCTGGCCGCACATTCATGAAGGTGTACAACGGGACGGTAATGATGCCGGAAACTACATAAGTTCGCATCTCATCTGCCGTGCCCTCTGCCCATACCGGCACATCTGTATCAGAACTCAGTGAATTACCAAGAAGCTCCATGTACTTCATGGTATTTGGAGTAAGTGTATTTGTGTTGTCTGGAAATGCACTTGCCGGGATACGCAGGCATATATTGTTGCCGGTTATGGTATTACCACTCATTACCGGAGCATTCCTGGTATCATAATGATAAACACCGTATGAATTATTTGCAGTGATGTTGTTGTCATCAATAACCGGGGTTGCATACCTGGAGTAGATACCATTTTCATTTCCAGTAATCAGGTTGCCGGTTATAAGAGGGCTGCCTGACTGGATGTTCAGACCATTTGACGCATTATCTCTTATGGTACACCCTGAAATTACGGTATCAGAATTATATGTTAATATGGCCGACGAAGAACTGTGCTCTGCCAGGCAGTCTTCCACATCTATGTTACTCCGGTTGAGATACACCATGTAACCTGAAGAACCTCCAAACCTGATTACAGAATCAGAGACAACAGAACTATCGGAGTTTTCAAAATAAATCCCCTTCCAGTAGCCAGGAGTTCCCACAGAAGGCCCATCTCCATTTGTGTCACCACCCCACTCATCATCTGTGAAAGATGTGAATACAACGGGATTGCCATCCGTTCCCGCGGCAACGAGAGTTCCATAGACTGTCATCCCCCTGCCCTGTGCAAACTTGACTATTGAACCCGGAGCAAAAGTAAGGGTTATCCCGGAGGGTACAGTAAGATCAGAATTTATATAATAGACACCAGGCGCAAGACTCAGATCATTATCAAGGGAACCACTCAGGGAAACCACCTCCTGCTCCGAGCCAGATGGTGTAACCGAGATTTCAACCCCGGGGCTCTCGTTGGGGACCTCGTCGACCACGGTAATTTTGAACGAATAGATAGTACCAGCAACAAGACCGGCAATCTGCTTGCTCGTGGTACTCCTCCCCAGGCTTAACGGCTCTCCATTGTCATAATCAGGGGCATTGCTGCCAAAATGAACTCCATCTACAGAGACATAGAGGTACTGGTCAATAAGATCTCCTTCGCTGTCCATGCTGGGTTGCCACCTGAGAAGCACGGATATATCTGAACCGCCAAGCTGGGTAACAGAGGCCTCAAGGCCGGTGACATCCTCTGGTGGGTTTTCATCTGCCTCACCAGGTGAATGTGCAGGACCGCAGATATCCGAAACAGAAGACTTACCAGCAATATCCACGGTTTTAACATAGTAGAAATAGTTCACACCGTCTGTAACCGTAGAGTCGGTATAAGAATTGGCCCCGGCTGCAAGCATGCCTACAAGCGTGAAAGTACCAAACCTGTCTTGGCTCCTGTAGATCTCATACCTTGCAACATCATCCGCGCCCTGGCCATCATCAGCGGAACGATTCCAGAACAACTTCAAGGTATTGCTTACCCCTGGTACTGCCTGAACAACAAGGCCGGTTGCAGGAGCAGGGGCATTAGCGTCCACCTTTACCGGAACAGGACCAGTAACTGTGCGATTACCAGCCATGTCCACAGCCCTTGCATAGAGGTTAAACATACCACTGGCACCAGGCATCCACCTGTAAGACCACGAACCAGACAGGTCAACTGATGTTGCAGGATACCAGGATATGTTTCCATCTTCAGGCTGGACTCCAACCTCTACCATTGGGAGGATGCCGGAATCAGAAACAGTACCGGAAACTATAACAGGACAGCATGGGATTACTGCATTTGACGCAGGCTGATTCAGCGATATGGATGGAGGCACGTTA
>JALWJV010000321.1 GCA_026996955.1 Deltaproteobacteria bacterium | reverse complement strand
CCCCTGGACAGTGTAATTCCTTCCTTGAGAAGCTTGGTCTCATAAATGGAATGTCCGTGGAATAGCTTTACAACAAGCACTGCAGGGATGCATGCAGCCATTAAGGGAAGGATTACCTGGTAGGTGTAGGTGAATTCAAATATGGTCATGATTGCCGTAATTGGCGCAAGTGTTGTGCCGCTTACAAGGGCCCCCATCCCAATCAGTGCGTAGTTTGAAGGTGCACATGCCTGTACTGGCCAGAATATTTCTGCAATATGCCCGGCAGCACAGCCAAGCATAGCCCCTGCAAACAGAGATGGGGCAAATATTCCGCCACTCATGCCTGAGCCAAGACAGCAGGAGGTTACGATAATTTTGGCTGCAAGCAGTACAAGTGCTGACTTTAGCGCGATATTTCCAGATAATGCAGCATGAACACTGTCATAGCCCACACCTGTTACCTGGGGGATGAATATGGCAGCAAGTCCTGCAGCAATGCCTCCAAATGCAGGATGGACAACAGCCGGAATCCGGATTTTTTTAAGGATTTGAGGAATGCCTGACACCATGTGAATCATGGCAAGGCTTATGAAACCGGCAAATATACCAAGCAGAAAGTATAGAATCAGTTCAGCCGGATGGATTAACCTGAAACACTCCACATTGAATACGTGAAAGTTGCCTACAAGGAGTTTTGATGTAACTGTCCCTGTAATTGCAGCAATTACAATGTTTGAGAGAGACGCTACCTCCAGGTCAAACAGCAGGATCTCAACGGCAAAAAGGGTCCCTGCCATGGGTGCCTGGAATGTTGCAGCGATTCCAGCCGCCGCCCCGCATGATACTGCAAGGCGCCTGTACCTGTGATCCAGGTTAAGGAGCTGAGTAATGGATGAGCCGATTGAGGCCCCGATCTGGACAATGGGGCCTTCCCGTCCCACAGATGCACCTGCAGAGAGCAGCATTGCTGTAACAAATGTCTTTAAGGCAGTGACCCTGTGCCTGATTCTACCAGCACGAAGTGCCAGTGCCCGCATCACCTCAGGCACTCCCGGCCCCTTAAGCTCCGGGGCAATGTAGGTAATAACAGGCCCTGCGGCAAGGCCCGCAATGACCGGAATAAGAAACTTCCAGGGAAGAGGGGTTGCGTGCACCTGCTGGGTAAAGGTGTCTCCTGCCTTCCATATAAGGTCCTGGCCAGCCTCAATGAGAAACCTGAACACCACAGCGCCCACACCGGCAAGGATACCA
Source organism: Deltaproteobacteria bacterium (assembly GCA_026996955.1). GTDB lineage: Bacteria > Desulfobacterota > Dissulfuribacteria > Dissulfuribacterales > QOAL01 > S144-17. The sequence continues at coordinate 1,442 of JALWJV010000321.1, read as the reverse complement.
ATTACCAGGGCAACCACAATGGGAAAAAGCGTATCCCTGATGTAATGTTCCTGCTGCCGGACCCTGGCTCTCAAGATTCTTCCTTCCCCTTGTCCTTTATACTGTTATTCCCTTTGTCTGCCTGATCCGTCATGATTATCCTTACTCCAGCCTCCTTGAGCAGTTCCTCTGCAGTGCCTCCATGTCTTTCTGAAAGCACTATTTCATCCGGATCAATGTTCTGTATAAGCCATTTCCCAACCAGAAATCCCCGTTTTCGCTGGGCTTCCAGGTGTGGATTCTTTATCACCCTTGTGCCTGTAACCTGTTTAGTTGAAGGGTCCAGGGTCTCAACCAGGAACCAGGGTGCTCTTGCCATGTGTTTTGCAACAGGACCCTCAGGTGTCTCCAAAGGCGTGACCCTTACAGTTATCTCTTCCTGTTTGAAATGTGGCCTTAGACGCGCCATGACAACACGGGGAAAATTCCGGACAATCTCCTCTTCAAGGTTGTCTGAAACCCGGTCTGCCACCTTGTGGGACGGGGTTTTGAGGAGTATGTCCATGTCAATAATGAATCTGCCGCCGGCAGTTCGGCTCATGCACTGCTTTACCCTGCTTACCGCAGGGTGTGCTTCAACAAGCCTTATTATTTCCCGTTCTGTCTCCCTGTCTATTGATGCGTCAAGAAGGTCCTTAAGGGCATTTACCAGGAGCATGGCACCAGCCCGGAATACAAAGAGTGAAACTATTGCTGCGGCCCACCTGTCCAGCATTATGCCAAACATATTACCGAAAAGGGCAGCAAGAACCACGGCTGTGGACAGGCTGTCTGTAAGATAATCCTTTCCGTCAGCAATGAGTGCAGGGGAGTTTAATTTTTTCCCCTGTTTTATCTGATAAAATCCGAACAATGCTGAGATTATCAGGGAAACAAGTGCGGCAGGTATTGCTATCTTTGTGTCAGGCATGGTAGGGCAGCCAAAGAGTGCCTGCCGTGCTATCTCATATCCTGCAAGTATGATGGCAATTGAGCTGACAAGGGTTGCAACCGTTTCCGCCTTGTAAAGACCGTAGGGGAATGATGGATGCCTTCTGGATGCTGCCCATAATCCTATCCAAGCTGCCCCTGATGCAGCCACATCAGAGGCTGAATGAAGCGCATCACTCATGAGGGCTGAGCTGCCTGCAATATAACCCGCAACTCCCTTGCCTGTAGCAAGCAGGAGGTTCAACAATACAGAGACCGTTGCACGCTTTCGTGCACTACGGATTTCCTTTTCAGGTCTGGTGGCTGGCATAATGTTTCTGTAACGCCTTAATTACCGGAAAACAAGTTTTTTTGTAACTTGAACTTCCGTATTGTTAGTGTTGGCATGATACATGCATGAACTAATACATTGTTATGTTAATACACCAAACCGTAATAACTACTTTTTTGACAATATTGCTATATCTGTTATA
>JALWJV010000320.1 GCA_026996955.1 Deltaproteobacteria bacterium | reverse complement strand
TGCAGAGGGGGCATATCTTTGCGGCAGGCTCATGTACCAGGCACTTGTGGAGGCTCCAGGAGAGTTCCGGGCAATAGGGGGAATGACCCTGGGGGCTGATCCCCTGGTTACCGCTGCCTCGGTTGTGAGCTTTCTTGAAGGAAACCCTGTGCCTGCATTCATCATCCGCAAGGAACCAAAAGGGCATGGCACAGGCTCATGGATTGAGGGAAAATCAAACATAGAGCAGGGAAGCCCGGTTGCCCTTGTGGAAGACGTGGTTACAACTGCCGGCACCCTGATAAAGGCAATTGACCGCACCGAACAGGAGGGCTTCAAGGTATCCCATGTGATCACCCTGGTTGACAGGCAGGAAGGCGGAAGAGAACTGCTCAAGAAAGCAGGTTATGATCTTATTGCACTGTTTACAAAGGATGACATCAAGGGCGCATAGGTCAGGATGACGGCACAGCCCTGCATAAACATCATTGGAGGGGGCCTTGCAGGCTCAGAGGCAGCATGGCAGGCAGCAAGGCTCGGAGTGAGGGTTGTCCTGCACGAGATGAAGCCTCTGAAATTTTCTCCTGCACACAAGATGCAGGGGCTTGCCGAACTTGTCTGCAGTAACTCCCTCCGCTCGGATGCACTTAACTCCGCCGTAGGGCTTCTGAAGGAGGAGATGCGCCGTGCCGGTTCACTGATCATGGAGGCAGCAGACAGAAGCCGGGTACCGGCAGGAAAGGCACTGGCAGTTGACCGGAAGCGTTTTTCAGACTTTATCACCAGCGCACTTTCTGAACACCCGTTGATAGAGATCAGACGCGGTGAGATTGTAAACATTCCACCTGATGGCCTGGACAGTCACACCACGGTGATTGCAACAGGCCCCCTCACCTCTGATGCCCTTTCATCATCACTGGCTGCCCTTACAGGAGAAGAGTATCTCTACTTTTATGATGCCATTGCACCTGTGATCCTTGCAGAATCCATTGATATGTCCGTGGTGTTCAGGCAGTCACGCTATGAGCCGCCGGGAGAAGGTGATTACCTGAACTGCCCCATGAACAGAGAACAGTACCAGGCCTTTATCAATGAGATAATTCATGGCGCAAAGGTGCCATTGCGCCAGTTTGAAAAGGCGGCATACTTTGAAGGCTGCCTTCCGGTTGAGGTGATGGCAGAACGCGGTGTTGATACCCTGCGCTACGGCCCCATGAAACCCGTGGGGCTTGTTGACCCTGCCACCGGCGAGATGCCCTGGGCTGTGGTGCAGCTGAGACAGGAAGATATTGACGGCACCATGTACAACATGGTTGGGTTTCAGACAAAACTCAAGTGGAAGGAGCAGGAAAGGATATTCCGTATGATACCAGGGCTTGAAAATGCGGAATTTGTGCGCCTTGGAAGCATCCACCGCAACACCTTTGTCTGCGCTCCAAAGGTGATACAGCCCACACTGCAGTTACAGAAATACCCAAGCCTTTTGCTTGCAGGCCAGGTAAGCGGCGTGGAGGGTTATGTTGAGTCCACTGCAATGGGCTGGCTTGCAGGTATCAATGCGGCCCGCCTTGAGACAGGTGCTTCCCCCCTTATTCCGCCTGCTGAAACTGCCCACGGAGCACTCACATCCCACATCACCAACACTGAAACCAAAAACTTTCAGCCCATGAATGTCAACTTCGGCATCTTTCCAAGACTCCCCAAAAAGCTTCCCAAAAAGAAACGCGGGGATGCGTATGCTGAACGGGCACTCAAGGCATGGGAGCAATTTTTGGAAGGGCTTAAAATGTAAAAACAGGTCAAACATTGCCATAAGCCGTGAATGTACCAACTCCGCAGACGCTACTTGTACTTCTTGTGGCAAACCTTCATCATGTTGTTGGCCTCTTTTACAAGGGCCTGGGCACGCTCAAAATCGCCTTTTCTTGAGGCACTGATACACTCAAAGACCGCATCTGCACACTTGTCCCACTGCTCTTTCCACTCTTCCTCAACAAAGGGGGCATATTCAGCAAAATTTCTTTCAATATCAGCCTGCTCAGACTCACTCACCGCCCTCTTTTCCTGCACAGCCTTTTTAATAATCTTCCACAGGGCACCACTGGTCTTTTTAATCTTCTTGGCCTGATAACGCCCTTTGCCCTTCTTCTTTTTTGGGAGCCTTTCACCGGCGCTCACGGCTTCAGGCACAGAGCCTGCTGGCTGCACGTCTTCCACAACAGGTATGGCAAGAGACAGTTCATACCTGATAACCCCATCACGCACAGTAATACTCCAGCAGGAATCAACCTCATCTCCCATTACCACTTCACGCCCAAGCAAATCCGCCCGGCCCTGGGCAATTATGCCTGCAAGCCTTGTCAACCTCTGGGCTGCATCCACCCTACTGCCCCTTGTATCTTCCTTTTTTTCAAGTTTTCCCATGAATGTCTCCATGCCATGCTTGTTTTTGTGTGCCGCAGTATTAAATTGGTGCCTGGCTTGACATGGTAAATTGGCATGCCACCGCCATCTTGCCTTACGGCATTTATATTTTACCTAGATTGAGCGTTTCAAAATCTGGAAAATTGGTACCTATTCAGCGTGGTAAATGGTCTTGTTTTGGAGTGACTATGAAGAATTTCGTAGTTTTTCTTGGTGAAGCGCAGCCACAAAAATCGCGTCTGTTTGAGCGAGGCACGAGCGAGTTTCGCGATTTTTG
>JALWJV010000319.1:8201-11302 GCA_026996955.1 Deltaproteobacteria bacterium | reverse complement strand
CATGGAAGTTCTATGGCACACACTGCTGCACGCCCTGATGATTACGGGCTTCGTATTCATGATGATGCTGTTCATCGAATACGTAAACATACTGAGTCAGGGGGTATGGCAGGCCAGGCTTGAACAGAACAGGTGGGGACAGTATCTGCTTGCAGCATTCTTAGGTGCTACCCCCGGCTGCCTTGGCGCCTTTGCCGTTGTTGCTCTGTACAGTCACGGGACAGTAACTATTGGCGCTGTTGTAGCTGCCATGATAGCAACAAGCGGTGACGAATCCTTTGTTATGCTATCAATGTTTCCCAAAACAGCACTGGCAATCTTCTCCATACTGGCAGTCATAGGCATTGTATGCGCAGCCATCACAGACCTGTTTATCAAACCTGATCATGAACGTCCCTTCCATTGCGATACAGGGTTTCAAATCCATACCCACGAGGCATTTCCATTCTTTTCCACAGAGGCTATAAGACGCCAGTGGAGCAAGTGCTCCCCTGCCCGCGGCATACTTGCCTTCCTGTTATTGCTGTTTCTTATCGGAGTGATAAGCGGAAACCTTGGGCCGCCGGTCTGGAACTGGATACGCATAACACTTGTGGTGGTATGCATGGTATGCCTGTTTATTGTGACAACGGTGCCAGACCACTTTCTTGAAGAACACCTGTGGAAACACGTGGTGATGGAGCATGTGCCCCGAATATTCCTGTGGACATTCGGAGCCCTTTTGACAATGCACCTGCTTATAGAGCAGTTTCACATGCAGGCATGGCTTGATAACAACCGCTTTATTGTGATGGTCATAGCGTGCCTGCTGGGGATCATTCCTGAATCAGGGCCACACATGATATTTGTCACCCTGTTTGCAGAAAACGCCATCCCATTCAGTACGCTGCTTGCAAGCTCCCTTGTCCAGGACGGACACGGGATGCTTCCAATGCTTGCTGAATCCAGAAAGGATTTTATTAGAATAAAGGCAATTAACCTTGCCGCAGGGCTGCTTGTTGGCACTGCAGGGCTGCTGGCAGGCTGGTAAACTCAGCCTGCCAGAAAGCCCGTATCCTCGTCTTATGGGGTATCTATTCAGTGCATAGTGCAAAATGGTCCTGTTTTGGAGCGACTTGTTTACAACCGTTTTTATGCATCAGGCCTCTTTCCAAGTATCTCCTCAAGGTCACTGGTATCAATCTTCTCCTTGGAAAGCAGGCGCTTGGCAAGGGCCTCAAACTTCTCCTGTTTTCTGTGCAAAAGCTCCTTGGCATCATTATAACATTTTGAAATTATGGCACTGAGTTCCTTGTCAAACTCGCGTCCAAGCTCATCCGAGTGCTCAGCCCTCTGGGGTGGGCCTCCCAGAAAGCCCATATTGCTCCTGTCAACAAGTGAGATATTTGGATATTTTTCACTCATGCCGTAAACGGTCAGCATCTGTCGTACCATGCCACACGCCTTCTCAAGGTCATCTGATGCGCCTGTTGAAATCTCCTTGAAAACAATCTCCTCAGCCGCACGCCCTCCAAGAAGCCCCTTGACACGGGCAAGTATTTCATTCTTTGAAAGCAGGTAGCGATCATCCTCAGGTGCCTGAAGCGTGTAACCCAGGGCGCCCTGCCCCCTGGGAACAATAGAAACCTTCTGCACCGGATCAGCTCCAGGGGTAAACCAGCCAACCACCGCATGTCCTGCCTCGTGCCATGCAACCCTCTGCCTGTCCTTTTCGTTAAGACGCCTGCTCTTTCGCTCTATTCCCCCTACAACACGTTCAAAGGCATCCTGAAAATCCTGCATGGTCACGGCCTCTCGACCTGCCCTTGATGCAAGGAGGGCTGCCTCATTACAGATATTTGCAATATCAGCACCTACAAAGCCGGTGGTTTCTGCAGCAAGAACCTCAAGATCAACGTCATCTGCAAGCACTATATTTCGGGTATGCACCTTGAATATCTCATAACGCCCCTTACGGTCAGGCTGGTCAACAAGTATCTGACGGTCAAACCTCCCCGGTCTTAAAAGCGCCTTGTCAAGGACCTCCGGCCTGTTCGTGGCACCCATGATGATTACACCGATACTGCCGTCAAAACCGTCCATCTCAACCAGCATCTGGTTAAGGGTATTTTCCCTCTCGTCAAAGCCGCCAACAGGCGCTCCGGGCCCACTTCTTGACTTGCCCAATGCATCTATCTCATCAATAAACACAATGCACGGCGCCTTCTGCCTTGCCTCATTAAAGAGGTCCCTTACCCTGGCTGCCCCTACTCCAACAAACATCTCTACGAAATCAGAACCTGCCATTGAATAGAATGCCACCCCAGCCTCACCTGCCACAGCCTTGGCAAGAAGTGTTTTACCTGTGCCCGGAGGACCTACAAGCAGCACTCCCTTTGGAAGTTTTGCGCCAAGCCGGGTGTATTTTTCCGGATTTTTCAGGAAATCCACTATCTCTTTTGTCTCTTCAACAGCCTCGTCAACACCGGCAACATCAGAAAACCTCACATTCAGGGCGCTGCTGTCCTCATAGAGCTTGGCCTTGCTTTTTCCTATATTAAGAGGACCACCCAGTCCTCCACCTCCAATCTTCTTTATAAGAAAGGTCCAGAGGAGGAACATGAAGCCCAAAGGCAGTATCCAGTTTTCAATGAAGTTCTTGAAAAAGTTCGACTCGATTCGGCCCCTGTAGCTTACACCGTGCTCCTGAAGCCTTTCCACAAGCCCCGGGTCATTAAGCCGGACGACCACAAACTGCAGCTCCTTTAATGCCTTTGCCTTTTTTCTTGCCTCCTTGAATGAATCAAACAGGCCATCAAGATTTACATACCAGGGTGTATGCCTGACCGGAGGTGTCAGGTTATCAGGCCGGACATGGTCTGCCTCAGGCTTTTCCGGCATAAAGGTCCCGTAGATATAATCCTTTGTAAGAACAACAGTTTCTATCTTGTTCTGCTCAAGCCTGTTTCGAAATTCGCTGTAATCTATCTCCTTGGCTGAATACCCTGAGAAGAACAGCGCCTCAGCCATCAGGATCAGGCCAAATAACGAAATATAATACCAGATGGAAAAGGTAGCCTTTTTATCCATTTTTCCCTCTTATTTTACAAGTTTTACAATAC
>JALWJV010000319.1:0-8191 GCA_026996955.1 Deltaproteobacteria bacterium | reverse complement strand
TTCAGTTATGATGTCACTTTACAAACAGTCATACTACTGCCGATAACAATATCAGCAGATACCATGAACAAAAGCCGGGCTTGCCCTATCAAAACCTATTTAACCGTATGTCTCAATAAAAGTCATGTCATTTTGAGAAGCTTTCACTACCTTGGCAAGGACTACAACATGTCTCAAAAAACTTCAGCGAAACACAGCCTGTTTGAACAAACCAAATCCTTCCTGCTGGGAATATGGCAAAAATATCTTGATATTCCCATTATGACAAAAATCACCCTTATGCTGAGCCTATGCCTTATGGGGTTTATAGTGCTGGGGTTTTATTACGGTAATATTATAAGCGAAATCAAACAGAACCTGGAAATAATTAACAGGCACCAAAACGCCAGATTCAAAATTTACAAGAGGTTGACATCACACACTGATGCTATAAGAAACAATCTCAACCTTGCAAACACAGCGTCAACTTGCGGAGAGGAAAAGCTCACTGCTGTTAAAAACATCAAGGATCATCTGGAGCAACTCTCCCACCTCATTATTCCCCTGATTAACCAAGAAAGTCATAGGAATGGCCACCAAAGAAAAAACAACCATGATATATTTTACCTGCAGGAGCCTCTTGACCCTGTACTCAAAATCTCTGTTGGTAACGCCATCAGAAACATTAAGAAACATTTGACAATTATTGAGGGATATTACAGCAAAAACATGGATCAAGGCACTGGTCTGCCCAAAACCTTGTTGCAGCAGACCAGCCCCATTGAAAATGACCTTTTGGTAATTGAAAATTTTGCGTCAAAAATTCTTGAATCTGGTGTATCCCACATTAACTCAGAGATAAAACGAATCAACGAACATGCGGTGTGGCACATAAGGACAGGCTTTGTAATCATAGCCCTAGTCATGCTGGCACTTCTTGTTTTAAGCATTACCTGGGGCAAATTCCTGGTAGGCCCACTTCGTATCATGGCACGCAGCCTTGAGAGCATTCACACAACGCCTGCAACCGCTGATGGCTGCGCCTCAATTGAAAAAATACCGGTTATCGGAAACGATGAAATCGGTCAGGTAGCCTTTGCCACAAACAAACTGCTTGAGCACATACGAAACATATGTCACTTCAGGCGTACTATTGAAAGTGATGAAACCGTCACAGATGTTTACCGCAGATTAGGACAGGTTTTTAAACGTCAGCTTGGACTGCAGAGTTTTGTAATTTTCGAGGTAATAAGGGAATCTGACAAGATGGTGCCCGTGTACATAGAACCTCCGGAAATCGAAACTGAACTTGTAGAAATGGGGATAAGTCCATCCAAATGCCGGGCGTTTCGTACAAGCGGTTTTGTTACCTCCTTTCAGGATGAAGGAATATGTCAGGTATTCTCATGGCCTGATGCCCTGACCCATGCGTGCATTCCCATGTGTGTAGGAGGAGAGGTATTGGGGATAGTACAGTTTCTCTTCCCCTTTATTAACAACCCTGAGAGGGAAGAGGCATTCCAGGATGCTATAATGAAGGCCAAACTCTACCTTATGGAGGCAATGCCGGTCATAAAATCCAAACTGCTTGCTCAGACACTCAGAGAGAGTGCCACCAAGGACCCAATCACACTGCTCCTGAACAGGCGCTACATGGAAATGCACCTTGAGGGTATTGTGGCAAGGATCAAACGATTGAACTCCTCACTTGGTGTACTGATGTGCGATATTGACTACTTCAAGCAAGTTAATGACCAGTACGGACACGACGTTGGCGATATGGTGCTTAAACAATTTGCCGGGATAATCAAGGCACAGGCCAGGGAATCTGATTATGCCATACGTTTTGGTGGGGAAGAGTTCCTGATGCTGCTGGTTGACTGCGAGCCTGGTTTTGCCGAGAAGGTAGCTGAACGCCTGAGAAAAAAGGTGGAGGAGTTTGTATTCCGTTTTCCCCAGGGAGAGTTCAGTAAAACCATAAGCATTGGAATAAGTGAATTCCCCAAAGATACCGACTCAATCTGGGAGGCAATAAAGTTTGCTGACGTAGCACTTTACGAGGCAAAACGTCAAGGCAGAAACAAGGTGGTTAGATTTACACCTGACATGTGGCGGAAACAGAACTTTTAAAGATAAAGGGCAGTTCTCCAAATGATGAACTGCCCTTTAATCAATCTCGGATTATCAGCCTATACTATCTGTTTCCACATACCTCAACAAGCATATCCGCAAGTTTCCTTCCGGAAAGCAGCATGCCGCCAAAGATGGGGCCCATCCTGTAACCGCCATAAACAGCGGCTGTGGACATACCGCATACATAAAGGCCAGGATATACCTCAGTGGTGTTGGTCACAACCGCATCTTCTGCAGGCTCTGCAAACATTGACCTCTCACCCAGGGGTTTGCCATTGGGTGTATTAAGGGAAACATCATTCTTGTTTGAGAAGGTGCGGACAATATCATGATCATGCCCGGTTGCATCAACCACAGCCTTTGCCTCCATTGTGATTGGATCAACAGGGAAATGGTTCATCATGGCAAAGGTGTTGTTTATTACCACGCCGTTTACCCTGCCCTCTCTGACAAGCAGGTCCTCAACAACCACAAGGTTGAATATCTTGGCGCCCCTTTTGGCAGCGCCGAATATAAGCCCGGATGCAAGGGCAAGTGCATCCACGGCATGAAGGTTATCTTCAAAGGGCTTTGATGGTATCTCGTAATCATCAAGCACGCTCTTTGCCTCATCCTGAATGATTACATACTTGTACCCCATGCCTCCGCCCCAGATTCCTCCGCCAGGAGCCAGTTTCTTCTCAAGGATGGTTACATTGATTCCCATTTCAGCAAGGAAACCACCTGCCACAAGCCCGGAAGGGCCGGCTCCAACGATTACCACGTCACTCTTAAGTGACTGCATCAGATCTTCTACATGATTTTCAATAATTCCGCGTGTTATATCTATCTCTCTCATAATCTGCTCCTTGATGGATAAAATTCAACGCCCCGGTATCTTGGGCCAATGTACTTTGTGAGTGCTAAAGTGGCCAGGCTCCCGGAAAAACAGTCTGCCACTTTTATCATAAAACCCGCCCGGATGGAAGAATTTCCACAAGAGTTTTTTTATCAAGTTCCTGCCTGATACCAAAGCGCGTAAGCACAAAATCATACTTAACCGGATCAGACGGGTTTATAATTCTGAAATTATTAGTTATCTCAATAGCTGCCTTCAAATTGGCCTGTTTAAAAGAGACAAAACCCATCGAAGATGCAATCTGAAACATGTGGGTATCAAGCGGGATTAACAGGGCTGAGGCTGGAATGGTCTCCCATCCGCCAGGATCAACATCATCAAATCTGACAAGCCAGCACAGAAACAGAAAAAGACGCTTACACGCGCTGCCCTTCTCCGGTGACGGCAGAAAGAAGCTGCTCTTAAGCCCCCCTGCCCTTCGCAGGTAATCCACAAAAAAAACCAGGGATTTTATTATATCCCCATCAGACCGGCTGAAACATGAGACAAAACAGGCCTCAAGCCCGCCATACTCATCAAGGGCTGCAAGGATACCTAAAAAAAGGGCAGCAATGTCTTCTCCAGTGGTAAACCTATGTTTGAACCCTGAATACAGTCTGCCAAAATCCGCTGCATTGCCTGAGGCAAAAAAACGGGCTGGAGACTGCCCCATTGGTTCAAGGACTTGGGAGACACTCTTAAGTATCTGGTTCACCCTGCCATAGGCAAGGGATGAGGCAATAAGGGCTACTATCTCCCGATCCAGCGGATCAGGATAGTTATACAGGAATTCAAGAGGGTCCGGATGGACGTACCGCCTGTGGTTGTATTGCCTGTACAGACGTTCAAGGGAATCTTTCAGAGGTGTGCCGGACATAAGAAAAGGGCGGGTTAAACCGCCCTTGATTTAATCAGGCCCTTCCGCAGCAGGAACCCGGCCCTGCGCACCCCTGTGCCTCACCCGGCCTTGAGCCGCAGCAGCCAGTATCTCCAGGCCCTGGAAGGTTATGTGTCTGCTGACCTGTAATTGAAGAGGTGGCAGACATAAGCTTTACCATGTCTGCAGAACCGCAGTCAGGACAGGTAACGGAATCAAGGGTGGAACTGAAAACCAGCACCTCGTTTACCTTGCCGCACTCTCTGCATCTGTACTCATAGATGGGCATATCTTGTCACCTCAAAATGGTACCTGGATTGAGCGATTGTCGGATTTGCTGCAGATCCGCGAAAGAGGAATTTCCATAATAGTCAGCTATATGGAAATTCCTCTGACAAAGGAGATGCAGTGAATACGGCAATCCCGAAGGGTTTCAAAAGTTGAACAGCATGATAGATGTAACTCCTTTTAATATCGCAAAAAATCATTTTTTCAAACTTTTGAAACGCTCAATTCAGGTGGTATCTTTCTTGACCAAGGCCTATAAACAGGATATCAGTGGCCGCAGGTACCGCCACAACCATGACCGTGACCATGGCCCTCACCGTGGCCGCCGCAGGTTGCTCCTGTAACACCCTGGACCTTTCCGGCAAGAAATGCCTCAACAAGCTCTGCAGGATCAACAGGCTGAAGGCCTGCAATTACCTTTATGCCAGCGTCCTGAAGGATATTTACGGCTCCGCCTCCAATACCGCCGCACAGCAGATGGGTCACTCCATTATCATTGAGCCACCGGGGGAGCACGCCTGGCTCATGGGGAGGCGGGGTCTCAAGTGAGGTTGAAGCCACCTTGCCATCTTCAACATTTACAAAGGCAAACTGGGGAGCATGCCCGAAATGGGAACATAATTTACCATTTTCAACAGGTATTGCTATCTTCATCACTTGCTTTCCTCCTTTTCCTTGGCGGCTGCCTCTTCCTTGCGTTTTGCAGCAAACATCTGGGTTGAGTTGATCACGTTACTGCACAACTGCTCAAAAGCCTGGGCCGTAAGGCTGTTGGGATACATTGCCATGACAGGCTTTCCGGCATCACCTGTGGTAACAATCCTGGGATCAACAGGAATACGTCCAAGGAAGGGAATTCCTGTCTCCTCGGCGAGCTTCTGACCGCCGCCCCGCTTGAAGACATCTATTGCCTTTCCGCAGTGGGGGCAGATCATTCCGCTCATGTTCTCAACAATGCCGATCACAGGCATGCCAACCTGCTTGCAGAAGTTAAGTGATTTCTTTACGTCCAGAAGTGATACCTCCTGGGGTGTGGTTACCACAACTGCAAAGGCGTCCGGGATCATCTGGGCAACTGTCATCTGCTCATCACCAGTCCCCGGAGGCGCATCAATAACAAGGTAATCAAGGTCGCCCCACTCAATGTCATAAATGAATTGGCGTATGGCAGACATCTTCAGAGGCCCGCGCCACATTACAGCAGAGTCCTTGTCCGGAAGCAGAGGCTCCACAGACATGAACTTGAGGTTTGGAGAATAATATACTGGCCCTACAGTGCCATCCGGCCTCTTCTGAAGCTCCCCACGCTCAACGCCCAGCATCTTGGGAACATTGGGGCCATGAAGATCCACATCAAGCAGGCCGACGTAAAAATTCTGGAGCGACAGGCCTATGGACAGATTGATCGCCACAGTGCTCTTTCCAACACCGCCCTTGCCGCTCATTACCATTATCTTGAACTCGATCTGATCAAGCTGTTTCTTGATCTTCTTCTCCTGCTCATCCAGAACAGGGTTACCAGCTACCGGGTTTCCATTGTTATCTGCAACCAAAATTCTCTTCCTCCGGATATTTATAAAAATTTATTGGTCAGGAGCTTTCAGCTTTGAGCTTTTTTACATAAGTTCCCTGACCTTTTCCCACATCTGTTCAAGGGCATTAACCGCAGGGCTGTTACCTGCTTTTACAGCAGGCACTCCCTGAACAACACTCTCCACCATCTGTTCATCAAAGGGGATCATGCCTGCAAGCTCAATATTTCTGCTGCTGCATGCATCCTTTATCTTCTCTGCCATGCTGCTGTTAAGGTCCCACTTGTTTATGCACACACAGGCCGGCACCTTGAAATGTGCAGCAAGATCAGCAACACGTTCCAGATCGTGAAGCCCTGATGCTGTTGGCTCTGTAACAGCAAGCACCAGGTTTGCCCCGGACATTGATGCAATAACCGGGCATCCTATTCCAGGAGGACCATCCACTACAATGAGGTTTTTGTCAAGCCGTTCAGCAATATTTCTTGCCTCACGCTTTACCAGGGCCACCAGTTTGCCGGAATTTTCCTCACCAATATCAAGACGCGCATGGACAAGTGGACCATACTCAGTGTCTGACAGAAACCACCTGCCGCACCTGTTATCCTCAAGGACAATGGCCTTTTCAGGGCAGAACCACGCACACACCCCGCAACCCTCACAGCGCATGGGATCTATTGCTGATATTTCATCAACTGAGACAGCATCAAACCTGCAGATTTCAGCGCAGGTGCCGCAACCGGTGCAAATGGAGCTCTCCACCCTTGCCTTAACACCTGAGACAAACTCATGCTCTTCCCTGATCTCAGGGGCAAGGAGAAGGTGAAGGTCTGCTGCGTCAACATCGCAGTCTGCAAGCACCTTGTCATCTGCAAGTGCCGCTATTGCCCCTGCAACCGAGGTCTTGCCCGTGCCGCCCTTTCCGCTGAGAATAAGTAGCTCCTTCATTTTATCCCCCTGCTGCATCAAGAATTGCAGAAAAGTCGCTGGTGATCCCTGGCATTATATCAATCAGCGGCATGCCTGAGGCATAGCCCTGGGCAATCTTCCTGTCAAAGGGTATCTCCATGAGTATGTCAATTGCCTCCTGGCTGCACCACCTGTTCAGCTCCCTGAAACCAAGCCCTGCCCTGTTAATGATCACCCCGAAGGGACGCTCAAGCTTCCTGAGCATGCCCACTGCAAGCTGCAGGTCATTCAGGCCGAATGGGGTGGGTTCAGTAACAAGAACAGTATAGTCGGCATCACGGACCGTCTCTATAACCGGGCAAGATGTACCTGGAGGGGCGTCAAGTATGACCATCTGCTGTTGGTCCTCAGCCATTTTCTCTGCCTCTTCCTTGACTGCAGATATCAGCGGCGGGGCCATTGCTTCACCAATACGAAGCCTTCCGTGGACAAATCTGATACTGCCGTTACCTGCGCTTCCCCTTTCAACAACACCCACTGTACGCCAGGCAGATTCCACTGCCTTTTCAGGACACACCAGAAAACATCCGCCACATGAGTGGCACAGGTCTGGAAATGACATCACGGTCTTTCCAAGCACTGTGATGGCGTTATACCTGCATATTCCCCGGCATTTTCCGCAGTAGGTGCAAAGTTCTTCGTTTACGCGGGGAACCTCAAGGGTAAACTCACGGGTGTTTTCAATTTCGGGCTTCAGAAAAATATGCCCGTTTGGCTCCTCCACATCACAGTCAAGATAAAATGCCTTACCGGACTTCTGTGCAGATACCAGGGCAAGGCTTACGGCAACAGTGGTCTTGCCTGTGCCCCCCTTGCCGCTTGCAATAGCTATCTTCATGAATTCTGTCTACCTCCGCGGCAACCACATCCTCCACGGCCTCTGCCTCCGCCGCCTCCACGGCCCTTTCCGCCACATTTTCCGCGGCCTCCTCCGACTCCTGCACCAGCACCTGCAGAAAGTTCATAGGAAACAGCCCCCGGGCCGCTTGAATGTCCGTCTGATGTTGGGCCGGAGTCAAAGGTGGCATTACCCTTTCTAAATGCCTCCAGCGCCTGCTGCACACTGCCCTGGACATCTGATACAACCTTTATTCCTGCAGCATCCAGCACAGTAAATGCCTTAGGGCCAACCCTTCCGGTAAGTACAGCCTGAACCCCTGCCTCTGCCACACGGGTTGCGGCGTTAATACCTGCCCCGTGTGCTGCATCCTGAGCAGCCTGGTTATCAATTACCTCCACTATCTCACCACTGTCCGAATCCATTATAACGAACCACGGTGCCCTTCCGAAACGGGGATCAACTGCTGAACTGCTATCTTTTCCCTGAGCACTTATTGCAACCTTCATAACTTAAACCCCTCTTGTGATGTTCAGTTTTATGACTATTTAGAATCTCACTGATAATTCACTCACCAGTGGTGAAAACACACTTTCTTCTGCGCATGTTGCCACTTGACCATCAGTTTTTAACTGCCCGCTTCGCTCAAGGACGCCAGGAACTCAAAGAACATCGCCAAGGAAGTTGTTCCTTCCCTG
>JALWJV010000318.1 GCA_026996955.1 Deltaproteobacteria bacterium | reverse complement strand
ACTGCACTCTATCTCAAGCATCTCCCCGCCGTAAGGTGTCCAGGCAAGGCCTGTAGCAACTCCCACCTCGCTCTTTTCCCTGAGCTGGTCAGGTAGATACCTGGGGACTCCAAGGAATTTGTGAAGATTGCCTGCGGTGATGCGGTATTTTTTCTTTTCACCCTCGGCAATCTTGAGTGCCACCTTCCTGCACAGCGCACCTATCTGGCGCTCAAGCTCCCTCAAGCCTGCCTCCTCGGTGTACTCCTCAATGATACGGTCTATTGCAGCCGGGGCAATTTCAATCATATCGGGCTTGAGCCCATGTTCCTTCAGCTGCCTTGGAATGAGATACTTCCTTGCTATTGCCCTCTTGTCCTCGGAGGTGTAGCCGGTAAGCTCTATAACCTCCAGTCTGTCAAGGAGAGCAGAGGGGATGGTATCGGTCATGTTTGCAGTGAGGATAAACATGACCTTTGAAAGATCAAAATCAAGTTCAAGATAGTGGTCTGAAAAGGTGCTGTTCTGCTCAGGATCAAGCACCTCAAGAAGGGCAGCAGCCGGATCTCCCCGAAAATCTGCCCCGATCTTGTCCACCTCGTCCATCATGAACACCGGATTATTGGTGCCTGCACGTTTTAGCCCCTGAATGATGCGCCCAGGGAGGGCACCAACATAGGTACGCCTGTGCCCCCTGATTTCTGCCTCATCCCGGACGCCTCCAAGGGATATACGCACAAACTCCCTTCCAAGGGCACGGGCTATGGAGCGGCCAAGAGATGTCTTCCCTACACCAGGCGGGCCGGTAAAGCAGAGAATCGGTCCCTTTGCCTTTCTGTTCAGCTTGCGGACAGCAATGTATTCAAGAATGCGTTCTTTGACCTTTTCAAGGTCGTAATGATCTTCATCAAGAATCTTCCGGGCCCTGGGGACCTGCAGCCTGTCCCGCGATGAAACAGACCACGGAAGCTCAACCAGCCAGTCAAGGTATGTGCGGACGATGGCAGACTCTGAAGAATCGGGATGCATGGAATCAAGGCGCTGAAGCTGCTTGAATGCCTCCTTTTCTGCCTCTTCGGGCATGCGCGTCTCCCGAATGCGGCGCTCGTACTCCTCTGCCTCCATTGCCCTGTCATCAATATCCCCAAGCTCCCTCTTGATTGCCCGAAGCTGCTCCCTTAAAAAATACTCCCTCTGGGTTCGGGTCATCTCCTCCCTTGCCTCGGACTGGATCTTTGCCTGCACAGTGGAGACCTCAAGCTCCCTTTCAAGGAGCTCGCTTACTGCCCTCAGCCTCTCAAGTGTGCCGGTCATCTCCAGCAGCTCCTGGGCACGGGAGGTATTTACCTGGAGGTTAGAGGCAACAAGGTCGGCAAGCCTTCCGGGATCATCTATGGTTGCCATTAACTGGCCGATCTCAGGGGTAAAGACACCGCGCAGATTAAGGAGTTTTTCTGCCTGCTCCCTTATGTTTCGCATAAGGGCCTCAACCTCAACCGATATCGCTTCCCCAACCTCCTCCTGCTCAAGGGGGGTTAAGCGCACCCTGAAATAGGGCTTTTCCTGCACAAACTCATCGATGCGCGCCTTTGCCATTGCCTGGGCAAGTATTTTGAGCCTGCCGTCAGGAAGCTGAAGGGTCCGCATGATAGAAGCAACCACACCTGTATTATACAGGCCATCTGCAGTAGGATAGTCATCTTCAATAACCTTTTGCGCCGTGAGGAAAATCAGCCTGTCTCCGGCCAGAGCCTCGTTTACTGCGGCAACCGAGGTCTCCCTGCCAACAAAAAGAGGCACTATCATCGAAGGAAAGATTATGAGATCCCTAACTGCCATCAGCGGCAATTCATCAGGGATCTCCACGGAATCAGCGTCTTCTATCTCAAGCATATCTGTAATGCTGTCTTCTATTTCCATATTAAAAATACCTTATTAAAAATACCTTTGTTCGTAGGTAACTGTTCAACCAACCACTTCATAACACGCAACAAAATGTTCTTCCCCTATCTGCCGCCACCGGGGCCGTTCTTCAAAACAGACCGATTTTGCCTTTTCACACCGTGGGGCAAAGGCACACCCCTTGCCCTTGTCAGAATCAATTGTCCCGCCGGACCCAGCAACAATCTCCTGCTCCCTGGAAATTTTGTGTTTTTTCTTCTGCCTCTCAGGGTCAGGAAGCGGGACTGCACTCAGCAGATAACGGGTGTAGGGATGCCGGGCAGTTACACCATTTTCCCCATTCCCGGATGATAGGAAGTTGCTCCCTGGCATAAGCTCCATGAGCTGTCCACTGTACATTACCGCAACGCGGTTGCTTACAAACTGGATAACAGGCAGATCATGTGAAATAAAGAGATATGTCAGCTTCTTTGCCTCCTGAAGGTCAAGGAGCAGGTTTATTATCTGTGCCTGTATTGATACATCAAGAGCAGAGGTAGGCTCGTCAGCAATAATAAAATCAGGTTCCGTTGCAAGGGCACGGGCAAGACCGATCCTCTGTCTCTGCCCGCCTGAAAACTCGTGTGGATAACGGTCTTCAACTCCAGGGTCCGTAAGGCCTGCAACAGCAAGGAGTTCCCGTACTCTTCCCCGGTAGGCCCTGTCCGGGCAGAGGCCATGTATCTTAAGCGGCTCTTTCAGGGTCTGATAAATTGTCTTTTTGGGATTAAGGGATGAGAACGGGTCCTGAAATATCATCTGGGCCTTCTGCCTGAATGCCTTTT
>JALWJV010000317.1 GCA_026996955.1 Deltaproteobacteria bacterium | reverse complement strand
GTATCTATTCAGCGTGGTAAATGGTCTTGTTTTGGAGTGACTCTGAATAATTTCGTAGTTTTTCTTGGTGAAGCGCAGCCATAAAATCGCGTCTGTTTGAGCGAGGAACGAGCGAGTTTCGCGATTTTGGCGTAGCGAGCCTTAGAAAAACAAGAAATTCTTCACCGGAACGGAAAAACAAGACCATTTACCAACCTTATTAAGGTGAATACGCTGAACAGTTACGCAGAACCTGATTTTTTGCCCTGAGCTTCGGGCCTTATGCTTTGATCTATTTTCAAACCTGTTGCCCTTACAGGATTTTCCAGTTATTTATCAGTCTTACAAATCACACCCCACTGATATGCCTGCGTGCCAGTAATAAAAGGACCAAAACATGAGCGAACAATCCCCGCAATATCAAGGAAAAGAAGTTGTTCTCAAGGGGAAGGTGGAACGCGTAAGATACAGCTCGCCGGAGACAGGTTATGCTGTGCTCAAGGTAAAACCGCCACGCGGGGCACCGTTTGTTGCCACAGGGCACGTTAAGGAGGCTGCAACAGGTGCAGGCCTTGACGGCGTTGAATTCCAGTTCAGTGGAAACTGGGCAATGACACGCTATGGCCGCCAGTTTCAGTTTAACCAGTGCAAGGTCCTTGGAAGCGAACTGCTCTTCTTTCTTTCAAAGGTGGTAAAGGGCCTTGGGCCCAAGATGGCACAGCAGTTGATTGACCACTGGGGAGAGGAGAAACTTGTCCATATACTGGATAACGAACCGGAAAAACTCCTTGAGACAAAGGGCATAAAGGAAAAGCGTCTTGCCCTTATAATGCGTTCGTGGCAGAAACACCGCTACCTTAGAGAACTTTCCGAATACCTTGGTGGCAAGGCAAATATTACCCCGAATCTTCTCATAAGAATCTACAATCACTTTGAAGACAAGGCCCTTGATGTCATTAAAAAGGACATCTATGCACTTACTGAGGTAAGGGGCATTGGGTTTAAGACAGCAGACAAGATCGCGGTCTCAATGGGTCTTGACCCAGGCTCACCTCTGCGCATAAGGGCTGCCATAAAACACGTACTCCTTGAAGCAGCAGAAAATGAAGGCCACTGCTGGCTTACACATGAACAGATCCGGGCTGCTGTCAACGATGTCCTGTCATCTGATTCCCACAATCCGGAGCCCTCGCAGATAGACAGTGTCATAAGCGCAATGATCCTTGAGACAAGCCTGATACAGGGGTCAGAGGGAGAAATTGGACTGTCGGCATACAGGCACATGGAGGACTGGCTGAGGCAGTTTTTCATGGAACGCTCGGAAGAATCCAATCGGGCAGTTATCTCCCAAAAGACCATCCAGGAGTTTATCTCCTCCTATGAAGAATCAATCAACATTGAGCTTGCCCCGGAACAAAAGGAGATAATAACCAGGATAGGCCAGGAACCAAGGATGATATTTGCCCTTGCTGGCTATGCCGGCACAGGAAAGACAACCATTGCAAGGGCAATCCTGGACCTGCTTACACACCATTTCGTAAAGGACAGGGATGATATTGTGTGCTGTGCCTTTACCGGCATGGCTGCGTCCCGGGTCAGAAAGACAACGGGCTACGAGGCAATGACCATCCACAGCCTCCTCAAATACCGCGGAAACAACCAGTTTGAATTCGGGCCTGAAAATCCCCTGCCCCACCGGGTTGTGCTGCTGGACGAGGCATCAATGGTAAACCTTGCTCTATTTTACAGGCTTACAAAGGCACTCAGGCCAGGAACCCTGTTAATCCTTGTGGGAGACCCGGCACAGCTTCCACCCATTGGCGCAGGCAATGTGTTTGGTGATGCACTGGAGCATGGGCTTGTGCCTTCAGTACACCTTACCAGGATATACAGGCAGAGCCAGGACAGTGTGCTTGCACTTTTTGCAAATGAAATAAGACAGGGCAAGGTGCCAGAGGGCATAGACAGGCCGGACTGGTCTGACTTCCGGTTTGAAAGGGTTGAAAGGCATAATATCTATGCGCTTAAAAAAAAGAGCACTGAACGTGAACTTAAGATGTACCGGGAGGAAAACAACCAGGCAATACTGGATCATATTCTGGCGCTTGCGCGCGAGTATGTGCCCCGCCTCTCACACCCTGTCTGGGATTTCCAGGTCCTTACACCCATGCGTGTAGGGCAGCTTGGAACTGAAATACTTAACACCAAACTGCAGGAAATACTGAACACCACCAGGGGGAAAAAGCTTACAAGGTCAGGGATAACCGTACGAGAGGGGGACAAGGTTGTACATCTTCAGAACCGTGATATGCCTGTTATGGCATGGAGCGATTTTGTTCAGCAGGGTAAACAGTTTGAAACAGATGAGTTCAGAAGGGTCTTTAATGGGAATGTTGGACTCATCTCAAAAATTGACCATGAGGCAGAGCAGTTTTTTGTGGTCTATCCCGAAAGGATCGTGGTTGCCTATGACTTTGATTTTCTTGGGGATATAATTGAACTTGCCTATGCCCTTACGGTCCACAAGGCACAGGGCAGCCAGTACCGGATAGTTGTCATCCCCCTTACAAACTCACACTACATTATGCTTAACAACAAATGGTTTTACACTGCAATCACCCGTGCTGAAAAGATGGCATACCTTATAGGACAGACATTTGCATTAAAACGGGCCTGTACAAACATTGAAGGAGTAAGAAGGCAGACCTGGCTTTCTTTAGATGGGATGGA
>JALWJV010000316.1 GCA_026996955.1 Deltaproteobacteria bacterium | reverse complement strand
CTGGATTGAGCGATTGTCGGATTTGCTGCAGATCCGCGAAAGAGGAATTCCCATAATAGTCGGCTATATGGGAATTCCTCTGACAAAGGAGATGCAGTGAATCCGGCAATCCCGAAGGGTTTCAAAAATTGAAGGTATAATATATGTAACTCCTTTTAATATTGTATAAAATCATTTCTTCAAGCTTTTGAAACGCTCAATTCAGGCATCACTTTTTTATTGAACAAATACGGTCAGGAATTACATGCTGAAAGTATGGTTAAGAAATTTCAGGGTGTGGCTTAAACATGCCCGTGCGAGCCTGATAGGAAACCTGGGACAGCCCTTTCTTTTTCTGCTTGCAATGGGTTATGGTCTGGGCAGGCATGTGCCTGAAATTGAAGGCCTTCCCTATCTTCAGTTCATTGCGCCAGGGCTTGTAACAACAGCCGTTATGTACAGCGCTGCATTTGAAACCACCTATGGTTCCTACACCAGGCTAACTACCCAGAGCACATTTGAGGGTATCCTGATGACCCCTGTAAATGCCTATGGGCTTGCAGCGGGAGAGATCATGTGGGGTGCAACCAAGGGCCTGATTGCAGGGGTGATCATGCTTGCAGCCCTTCCTCTCTTTGGAGTAACCCCTTCTGTATGGGCAGGCTTGCTGATTCCACTCCTCTTTGTTGAAGGTATATTCTTCTCCGCCCTTGGGCTTATAATGACAGCTCTGGCATCAAGCTACGAATTTTTCAATTACTTTACCTCCCTGATCATAACCCCCCTGTTTCTGTTCTCCGGGGTCTTTTTTTCCCTGCACACCCTTGATCCGGCGTTGCGCCTGGCAATCAAGGTGTTTCCGCTTGCAAACACGGTAGAGCTTTCAAGGATGCTGTGTTACGGCAACATAAACGGGATGTGGCCCATTGCAGCGGGAACAGTTTTGCTCACATCAGCAGTGGCGATGTTTACAGGAATAGTGCTTCTCAGACGGAGGCTCATCCAGTGAGCACTGCTTTGTCTCTTTTGCTCCATGATGAAGATGCAACTGCAAGGCTTGCCCTTTTGCTTGCTGAAGTTGTGGAGCCTGGAGACATCCTTCTCCTGTCCGGTGATCTCGGGGCAGGAAAGACAACATTCATAAAATATCTTGCACAGGGCCTTGGCATTGACCCACGGGAGGTTACAAGCCCTACATTTACCATTATCCAGGAATACCCTGAGGGACGTATCCCCTTAGTCCATGTAGACCTATACAGGCTTGGGCAGGAGGCAGACATAGTGGAAACCGGGCTTGAGGAGTACATGGGAGGAGATGTGATAACGGCCATTGAATGGGCAGAGTTTCTTCCGGAAAAACCACCTGGCAACTGGCTTGGTATAGCACTCAGTCATGAAGATGGCGGGCGGCGAAAGGCTTTGCTTGAGCCAGGCTGCCCTGAATGGGAGAGGCGGCTTGAATACATGCAAAACCTCATGGGCTGAGCCTGCCATACGGCGCAGGAAGTGGTCTTGTTGTCAGGTAATAAAAGCCTGGATTGAGCGATTGTCGGATTTCAAAAGTTGAAGAGTATGATACATGTAACTCCTTTTAATATCGTATAAAATCATTTCTTCAAACTTTTGAAACGCTCAATTCAGGAAAAGGGGATTTTGCATGGACATAGCACTTAATAACGTACTGATTCCAGATTTTAAGGCCCTTGTTTTCAAATCCGGTTCAATCGGCATAAAAGGTGACAGAATTCATACTGTATCAGACCACCCCCTTGAGGGCCGAAAGACCATTGATAGCAGGGGGATGTGCATAAGCCCCGGTCTTATTGACTGTCACTGCCATATTGAAAGCTCATTTTTAACACCCCTTCATTTTGGCAATACAGTTGCACGGTTTGGCACACTTCACGTTGTGGCAGACTGCCACGAGATATCAAACGTGGCAGGGAGAAAGGGGCTTGATTTTTTCATGGAGAACAGCAGGGATTCCTGGTGCAATATCATGTTTGCAGTCCCGTCATGTGTTCCTGCAACGCCTTTTGCCACTTCAGGAGGGAGTCTTGAGCTTGAGGACATTCTCTATTTCCTTGAAAAGGAGCGGGTTGTGGCCCTTGGGGAACTGATGAATGTTCCTGCGGTAATAGCAAGAGACAGTCATTTTATGGAGATGATTCAGGCTGCAAGGCGCCTTGGAAAGCGGGTAAATGGCCATGCCCCCGGGCTCCACGGAGATGAATTAAAACAGTATATTGATGCAGGCATAAACGATGACCATGAAAATGAATCCTACCAGGACCTTTCAGAAAAGCTGCAGGCTGGCCTCCATGTATTTATTCGCGAGGGAAGCGCGGAACATTCTGATCCCGGTGCATACCGTGCCATTTCGGATGCCCCTGACAGGGTAAGTTTCTGTACTGATGACAAGTCCATTAACGACATTCTTGATTCCGGACACATCAACTACCACCTGAGACGGGCAATTGGTGCGGGCATATCAACTGTGGCTGCACTGAAAGCAGCAAGCTGTACAGGGCTTAAATATTACGGCCTCGACGAATATGCTGAGATATTGCCCGGGAATAAGGCAACTGTTGTAATGTTCAAAGATACCGAAAATTTCGAACCTGCCCTTGTAATTTCAGAGGGAAGGATCGTTGAATCTGACTACCCGGAAAGTGTTGTGCCGGATTTTCTCAGGGACTCTATCAATGTGTCTCATGTAAGCATAGACAGCTTG
>JALWJV010000315.1 GCA_026996955.1 Deltaproteobacteria bacterium | reverse complement strand
CAGGGTAGAGCGTGAACTCGGATACACCCACAGGCCGGTTGGGGAGGCATTATCCGATGCCATAGCCTGGTTCAGGGAACACGGATATATGACAAAATAGCCTTTCTGCTGCAAGCAGCCGATGTCTCCATGAAAAAAACCGGATACATACTTTTTTTCGCAGGACTTGTTCTGTTCACCGCGGTTCTGGGTTATTATGGCTTCTTTGAAATAATTTCAGCCCTGAGCATGATGGGAGCAGGGCTGTTCCTGGTTGCTGCATCGCATCTGCTTCCACTCTTTCTTGATTCCCTGGCATGGAAGCCCTTGCTGTTTAATGCAGAAAACAGAATAAAAATCATTCACCTGATACGTGCCAGATGGGTTGGGGAGTCAATTAACTCCCTGCTTCCAGCAGCACAGGTAGGCGGAGATTTTGTTCGCGCCAGGATGCTTGCCACGCATCATGGAGTAAATGCCTCTGTGGCAGGTGCAAGTGTGGTTGTGGAGCTTACCATCTCTGTCATAACCCAGGTGCTCTTTACCCTTATGGGCATTGGATGCCTGCTCATAATGGGTGAAAACAGTATGGCAGGGGCTGCATCCGTGGGAGCAATGTTTCTGGTTCTGTTAACAGCAGGGTTTATTACGGCCCAGAGACTTGGAATGTGGAAGAAGTTTGTGGGTATCCTTTCTGCAATAGGCGGCAGGGAAAATTTCAGGCTCCTCTCTGTACAGGCAGATGCCCTTGACCAGGCGGCAATGGCAATATACAGCAACAGGAGGGCGCTTTTTATCTCTGTGTTCTGGCGTCTTGCCGGATGGATTGCAGGTGTTGCTGAGGTATGGGTAGCCCTCTGGCTGCTTGAAACCAATACAGGTTTTGTTCATGCATTTATGCTTGAGAGCCTGGGCCAGGCAATTCGCGCAGCGGCATTTATCGTACCAGGTGCTATCGGGATACAGGAGGGCGGCTTTGTTATTTTGGGAAGGTTGGCAGGGCTCAGCCCTGAGATTGCCCTTAGCCTCTCCCTTGCCAAGCGCTTCAGAGAATTGTTGCTTGGGTTGCCAGGTCTTGTTTACTGGCAATCAGAAGAGGGCATAGTGTTCATTAAAAGAATAAAAAAAAATATCAGGAGATAAATATGACCGTTTCACAACTTCAAAACTGGCTGAAACTTGCAATTATAATGTGTGCGGCAGGCATGTTTGCCATGATGTTTCCCCTGGAAAGCATGGGGCATAACCACGGGGAGATAAAGGAAACAAAAGTCAGTGAGGAGACTTTGGCATCGGCAGAAACCGCCAGCCCTGAAGTGTGCGTGCAGACACTTCATGATACCCTGCTCAAGGCAATGAAACTTGGAAAGGATGCCCCATGCAGCAAACGATACCAGCTCCTTGAACCGGTTATTGAAAAACTCTTTGATTTTTCCCTTACAAGCAGGCTGGTGCTTGGAAAATACTGGAAGGAACTTTCACCAGAAAAACGTTCTGAGTTTGTAACAGCCTTCAGGCATATGAGTACTGCAATTTATGCACAGCGTTTTCAAAACTATTCAGGAGAACAGTTCAGGATATCTGAAACCGTAAGGCAGAAAAAAAACAGGTGTACTGTAAGGACATTTATCATTACATCTGAAGGAAAGTCCATACCTCTTGACTATACCTGCGTACGGCACGGAGATCAGTGGCGTATTGTTACTGTTACTGCCCAGGGTGTAAATGATCTTGCCATGAAAAAATCAGAGTACACAAACTTTCTTAAAGACCATTCCATTGATGAACTTATAGGCTTTATTGAAGAGCAGGCGCTTAAATGCACTTCAGAGACACAGTCTGCCAAGAAATGAACCGCCAGACAGAGTCAAAAAATATAGAGGCCCTTTTTTTTGACTATGGCGGCACTCTTGATTCAAACGGTATAGCATGGAAGGAACATTTCTGGCCCTTTTATGAGAAACATGGCCGGGAACATGGCATAACATTCGACTATGAGCAATTTGTTAGGGCTTTTTATAAAGCAGATGACTCCCTTGTTGATGAGGGGAATCCAGAGTTTAACCTCACCATGATTGTCCATGAGCAGGTCAGAAGGGTTCTGGATAACTTATATCTGCAAAATATAGATTCAGACAGACTTGCTAAAACCATTTCAAATGATTTTATTGCCTCTTCGCTGCACTCCATAAATAACGCAATACCAGTGCTTAATAGGCTTAAGCAGCGCTATCGTCTTGGAATTATATCCAATAACTATGGAAACCTCGAGGCAATCTGTAAAGAAACCGGGCTTGATGCAGTAATGGAAGTGTTGATTGATTCAAGAGTGGTGGGGGCAACCAAACCTGACCCCGTAATCTTCAGAGCAGCCCTTGATGAAATGGAAACAGAACCTCAGAAATCTGTGATGATTGGAGATTCATTTAAAAGGGATATAGAAGGTGCCCTGAACATGGGGATGAATGCCATCTGGCTGGTGCCGGAAGACAGGCGTACTGAATCAGAAAATTTGTGCAAAAAAATACCTGTTCCCATAATTTCCAGCATCTCTGAGCTACCCGCTCTTCTTTTACCAGGGGCTGAATCATAATGAAAAGACCACAAAGGGCAGGGCTTATTGCCGCAGGTACTGGAAGCCGTTTCAAGAAAGCCGGTTTCAGCCAGCCAAAACCAATGATAAAAGTTGGCGGAAGACCGTTAATAGGCTGGGCACGTTCCCAGTTCAGGCGTGCTGGGCTCAGCAAACTCTCGGTAATCTGTAAC
>JALWJV010000314.1:5442-11545 GCA_026996955.1 Deltaproteobacteria bacterium | reverse complement strand
CCTCACCATCAACAATGAAGAATGGGGTACCATTATCATCTGCTGTAGCGCCGGTGGGTTCCATATTACCTGTAGCTTCATTGTAGGCCAAGAACCTGTTGTTGTCATTGAACCACGGCGGCTGCCAGGGCAGGAAGGTGATTACACGGTCTGTGGTGCGGTGAGCACCAGGCTGAAGCTCGGCTACTTCCTCACCAATACCGTTTATGTTGTTGTGGCAGTCATTACATGACTGTGCTCCAAGTGCCTTTTCCGCAGGCTGTACGCCATGGCTGTCTGAGAAGTAGTGGGCAGCCATGAAGATCATTGGAATCGGATTGGGTGCACCCTCTGCCTGCAGCACTGTGGTAAGTGCAGCCTGCACTGCGCGAACATCTTCAGTCCACCAGATATCAGGATACATATCACCTGTATGGTCATAGATGATATAGCCGCTGTCTTTGAGGATTACCTTTCCAACCCTGTGATCATTGGCATAATTCGGGTCATTAGGCCCAATTGCCGCCATGGTCATTGGATCCATCGCACCAATAACTGTGGGCGGCTGATACTCTTTTACCGCAGCGTTGAGCTCACGTACATACAGAACCCTCGCGCCACCGTATGCAAGGCCAGTGACATTGGCGCTGCCGGTAGCACCGGCGTCAACCCATGTCATGATGGTGATGGGGTTGCCGATAACGATCTGCGGATAGCCGTTCTGGCCATTGGCCCAGTAGAGCGGCGGGAAGTTCTCGTTATCCCACATTGGATCGTAGGATATTGGAACGCCCATGCCTGCAAACATGTTGAGGTTAAACTGGTAGAAGTACTTCCAGAAGTCAAACCGCGGGTTGGTAGGCATACCATTAACAATAGCGCCCGGATCACCCTCCTTGGTCATGTGGAAGTAGTCAACCATCTGGCTTACGAAGTCCATGGACCTGATGCCAGCGGCAGGATCAGCATCTATGTGCTGAGAATTCATATTGAAGTGCGGGATACCGTAGCCTGGGGATGTGCCGTAAACCGGGCTGATGGCAAATGACCCAGGATATGCCATTATCTGTCCCCAGCCAGGGGTACCCATCTCAGGCAGCACATTGTACCCCATACGGTTATCAAAGTTACCATAGTAACCCAGAGTATCGTCAAACGCACGGAAACGCCATGTCTTCCTGTAGGGAACGTGACATGTCTGGCACGCAATCTCCTCAAGGTGCTTAGCTGTTGCCTCGCCGAACTTGACCTCGTGGGCATGCATTGTTGCCTCAGGATTAAGACCTTCCTTGTCTGTCAGGTGACAGCGCTCACAGGTCTTGGGCCTGTAATTGTTGTCAAGATCGTTCCTCTGCATGTGCGCAGTATCAGTACCCTTGAGGAAGTTGTGCAGCTCTTCAAGGTCCTTAGTGGTATGGAAATCAGACTGTTTCAGGTGACATCCACCACAACCGATCTGATGGGAGCCTGAGGGAGACATATGCACATCATAACCTGGTTCTTCAGGGTCATCCGTGAAGTTGATGAACTGACCGTTTTTGACCCAGTCAGCCGGCATACCAAGGTTATACAGACGTGCATGCTCAACGCCTGCTGCAGCGTCCTTAGTCATGACGTGACATGTACCACAGATCTTCACCCACTTGGGTGACTTTGCATCATTACCACCACCAAACATGACCCGGTGGATTGACTGGTAAGTTATTTCATCAACTTCCCAGTATGTCTTTGCGGACCATGCACCAGTGGCCGGATCCTTAACGAGCTGAACATAACAGATCGGGTTTCCGTCCTGGTCAAGGTCGATTCCCATGAGTTCCGCAGATGCCATGGCACCGAAGAAGCTGGGCAGGTACTCGTGGAGCACCCCTTCAATACCAGTAACATTACCCTCAAACAGATCGTCAAGAACTGCCTTGGTGTTAACAGAACCATCAGGATTCATGTATTCAAGATTGCCAAGCTGTGCCTGTTGCATGCCGTACATGGTGGCATTCCAGGCAAGACCAGTCCGGCCAATATACTGCATTCCCTGGCCTTCCACCAAGGGAGCACGTATGTAGTCACGTACGGACGCATTGGGATTATCCCAGTCGGTGTAGAACTCACCTGGTTCATAGGCACGAAGAGGAAGTGGAATGGGCATGAAAGAGTTGCCACTTGGATCCATAGGATTCTTGATCTCATAGGCATAGATAAAATCGTTGAAGAACAGATTCATCATCTCTTCCATGGTGAGCCCAGGGAAACCATGTGCCTGGAGATATGCCAGGAAGTTTGCGAACATGTCGTTCAAAGCGCCTGCATTTGCGCCGAGACGGTTCATCTCATCCATCACACCATTTGGATTGGCGCAGTATTCAGGCTTCAGCATGCCTGTGACCGGATCCCATATCTTCGCAACATTCTGACCATAAAGTGCATAGGGAAGCCCAACACCTGAGGCATTTGCATCCTCAATGGCATGGAGTCCGTCCATCCACATCTGCATCATCTCTCCAACCATGTCCTTGGGTAGCTGCATGAGGGCAAGCTTTGGAGTAGGACGGCCCATACGCTGAAGATCGTTGGTATAGGGCAGAGCTGACTGATTATTGAGGCCAGTATCAAGCGGGGTACCAAAGGAAATTTTGGTAACATTGCCGGTAGCGTCACGCTCTGCAAAGATGAGCAGTCTCGGCCTGTTTGGGAAGACCTTCAGACCGTCAGCACACTGGAGTGCAAGTGGGGTGTCAGGATCAATGTGGCAAAGCATACAGTCTGCTTCCATGATACCTGAGCCGCCTGTGGATGCATCCCAGTTGACTGGCCTTGGCTCACCTACATCGCTGATGGCATCGGCAATACTGTCTGCAAATGATGCCTTCACGATATCCATTGAATCATAGGTGTAGAAGTCACGATCATAGGTATGTGTAGCAGTCAGACCTGGATCATCGTAGGGCGTAACCGTACCATCATTCTGCACAATACCCTCTGCAGGACCACCACCTGGGTGACAAGAGAGACAGACCTGATTTTCATCAAAGGAACTGATGTCAAAGAAGTACCGTTTTCCCTCAGTATCAATAGGATAATCTTCCTTACCCCTTGCGCTCTTAGCCGCCAACTGGCGGTAAGAGGGGGGTCACCATGCACCATATTGGCCCGGTGACTGAAGATGCGCATAGGCATTGGCAAGGTACTTGTAAAGAGTTCCATCCTTCTCTCTGTCAGACCAGTGGTCACTCAGGTTCTCACCGGTTGGGCCAGTACCCTCCCTAAAGTGATAGGCCCTTGTGATGGCGTCGTAGTCGTGACACCTGCCACAGGTCTGTTTTGGACTGTACCAGGGACCTGCTGCGTACAGTTGGCCATTAATGGTGACAGTATCAGTCATGTCAAGCTGCTGATTGATACGTACACCATTCCGGTCGCGCAGGGCGTACTCGTTCTGCACCGGCATTCCCTGGGCAAATGCCATATCGCCAATAACAAGGCATAGCCCTAGGCACAGGGACATCAACGTCCACGCCCGCAAATTGTGTTTGAACATAAAAACTCCTCCTTTCGGATGATAATTTCCCCTTCCAGGGACCTCCTGAAAGCGGGACTTGGTAAGGGGTATTACAACAAATTGCACTATGGCAATTCAACCACAACGGGAAGAAGGTACCGTCACTATGAACAACGTATCATAATTCCGAAACACTTATTCAACCGGCGTGTTGTAGCGGCACGGTTACATGCCTTGCACAGATGAATGTTCCGGACTCAGAGGGTGTAGCTGACACTGGAGAGCATACGGGGTACTTTGCCAAACAAGCTTTACGTAACACCTATTGACAAAATTGTGCTACCCAGTGTATGATACAGAATAACAGCTCGTGAAGGTCTCCTCGCTCCCGTAACTTAAACGCTTTAAGAGTTTATCCTGTTGAAATCAGGAACTATTTACAATCAAAAAGACAGTTTCCGGCCAAGAACAGTGCTCTACCAAACAAATAAAGCTGGTCAGAAAAAATAAAGGACCATCCCCAAAGCGTGAAATGACGCACCTTTTCATTTTGAAAGGGCATTTCACCCAGTGAGTTTATTTTGTGTTCAGTTTTTGCTCAGGCTGGAATCATAAGATTCTATTCATCCACTGCCATTCAATTTATGATTTCAAACAGCCGGAACTGGCCATTATCACGGGCATACAGGCCTCGCGGGATGGTCACAATGCGCCAAAATTAAGACTACCCCGGCACACGTGATAACGCCCAGTCACCGATTAAATATTAGCATTAAAACTGTTAGCTCCATACAACAATGCAAAAAATAAGCCAGCCACTTTAGCTGGTTTTTTTTACTTTAATTCCAAGAAGTTGACTCAAACTTGACAGTCAGTTCTGATCTTGCACTGGTTAAATCCCCCTCGGTCAAACGCCACCTAAAACAATCCTCAATATGTAAGTTCACCTGGTTAAAAAATATCCACAGACGCCAACTCTTTGATCATAGGAAAAGTATTTGTTCAGCGTGGTAAACGGTCTTGTTTTGGAATGAATTTGAATAAATTCGTAGTTTGTCATGGCGCAGCACAACCACAAAAATCGCCTCTAGCTGAGCCAGGCACCAGCGAGTTTCACGATTTTGGCTTAAGCGAGCCTTAGAAATGCAATTAATAAAGAAAACGCATTGCACAGTATCCACCACTCCGGTCCTGGTACAATTAGGGTGGAAATACTGTTTTGTGTGTCGAAAATTGTTTATTTGGGGAGAGGCATGAAAGAGGGGGGCTTGGGTTCAAGAGTTTGCAAATTGAAGCCTGGGAACCAGAGAAACACACAAGCCAAAAAAAAGGGGCGGAAATTCCGGCCCCATGATCATCCACAAACTAATAAAAAAATTTATATACTCAGTTTTTCTCGTACGTCTTAAGCACCAAGAAATTGTTATCATCTATGACAGGCACGGAATCATAGTATTTCATCATAACGGTTCCATCCTTGGCGGCCACTATCATGCAGAACACCTTCTTGATGCGGTATTTTTCCGAAAGCTCGCCTGTCTTGTCAAACACGTTTGGATAGGGCACCTGGTATTCTTCCAGTACCTTCCTGGCCTTTTCAACAGTATCACCCATGCCCACGTTGATACCAATGAATTTAAGCCCCCTGTATCCCCACTTCTCGTACAGTTCGTTCACCTCGGGGAACTTGGTCTTGCTCTCAGAACTCCAACTTGCCCAGAAGACCAAGGCTACCGGTTTTTTCCCCACTATCTTTGACAGATCGATCATTTTCCCGTTCATATCCTCAGCCTTGAAGAGGGGAAGCTTTTCACCCACCTCTACTGCGGATGCTGCAGCCGGAAACGCTAGCGCTACTGCAAGTAAAAAGATCACCAGTTTCAGGTATGTGCTTTGATTATTCCTCATAATATTCTCTCCTTATTTATTTTTACCTAGATTGAGCGTTTCAAAATTGGAAGGCTATTATTGTCATAACTCCTTTTGATATCGGTGAAAAAACAATTTCCCAGGTTTTGAAACGCTCAATCCAGGTTTTATTTTGTAGTTGCTGTTGAAACAGATCAGATTTGGCCAATTTTCAAACTTGTCCATTCTACCATGTTTCAGTAATATCCCAACATACAAATGTAATAGTCAAAAGCAGAAGACAAACGGATCACACCTGCTTTACTTTGGGCCTTGAGCTTCTTTGCTTATCACATCAACTAGAAATTAAAGATAGAACCAACACAGACTCTGGGGCATGTCATCTGCCCCAATGGAGGTCAAATTCCGTGACAGACATACATAGCCAGAAAATAATTATCCTTGATTTCGGCTCCCAGACCACCCAGCTCATCGCAAGGCGTGTCAGGGAAGAAAAGGTTTACTGCGAAATCCACCCGTTCAACGTGGATTTGGAAAAGATAAAGGCAGCATCCCCAAGGGGCATAATCCTGTCAGGAGGCCCATCAAGCGTATATGACGAGGACGCACCTGCCATATCAGCAGAAATATTTGAGATGGGCATCCCGATTCTCGGAATATGCTACGGAATGCAACTCACATGCCACCTGCTTGGCGGCAAGGTGGAGCACTCGGACCACCGGGAATACGGCAATGCCAGGCTTTTGATCCATGACACAT
>JALWJV010000314.1:0-5432 GCA_026996955.1 Deltaproteobacteria bacterium | reverse complement strand
ACACATCGGTACTGTTTCATGGCATATCTCCGGCCCCTGACACCCACCAGGTGTGGATGAGCCACGGAGACAGGATAGAGGAGCTGCCACAGGGATTTAAGGTGACTGCGGAGAGCGAAACCTGTCCGGTGGCGGCAATGCGGCATGAAAGTCTGCCCATATTCGGAGTGCAGTTTCACCCGGAGGTAATACACACTGCAATCGGTAACGAGATACTTGCAAACTTCCTGTTCAGGGCATGCGGCTGTGAGCCCTCCTGGACCATGCACTCCTTTGTTGAGACAGTTACTGCTGAAATCAGGCAGAAGGTTGGGGATGGCCGGGTGATATGCGCTCTTTCTGGCGGCGTTGACTCAACGGTTACCGCACTTCTTGTAAACAGGGCAATAGGAGAGAGGTTAACCTGCATATTTGTAAACAACGGCCTTCTCAGAAAAAACGAGGCAGAGACCGTGCTCTCCTTCCTGAAACAGCTTAACCTCAACATCCAGTACGTTGATGCTGAAAAACGCTTTCTCTCACTCCTTGACGGTGTTTCAGACCCGGAGAAAAAGCGCAAGATCATCGGGCAGGAATTTATAAAAGTCTTTGAGGAGGAGGCAAACCGGATCGGGGAGGTAAACTATCTTGCCCAGGGCACACTCTATCCTGATGTTATTGAGAGTGTCTCCTTCAAGGGGCCATCTGCCACAATCAAGAGCCACCACAATGTTGGCGGGCTTCCGGAGGTCATGAAACTTGAGCTTATTGAGCCCCTGAGGGAGCTTTTCAAGGACGAGGTGCGCAAGGTAGGGGAGGAGCTTGGCATGCCTTCAGACCTGATATACAGGCATCCGTTCCCGGGGCCCGGCCTTGCCATCAGGACACTTGGCACCATCACACCTGAACGCCTTGCCATTCTAAGGGAGGCAGATGCCATTGTGCTTGAGGAGATGAAGGCAAGCGGGTGGTACGGCAAGGTGTGGCAGTCCTTTGCAGTGCTTCTTCCCATCCAGACCGTTGGGGTAATGGGTGATGAGCGCACCTATGACCATGTAATTGCACTCAGGTGTGTTGACAGCCTTGACGCAATGACAGCAGACTGGAGCAAGCTGCCCCATGAACTCCTTGGTCGTATCTCAAACCGGATTATAAATGAAGTAAAAGGGGTTAACAGGGTCTGCTATGACATAAGCTCAAAGCCCCCGGCAACCATTGAATGGGAATAGACGTGCGTCATACCAAGCATTCTTCAAGACACCTCGCAAGGAACCATGCCAGATAATATGCCAGAAACCATGTCTGAGACCATGTCCGAAACCATGGACGACAAATTTGTTCACCTGCACCTTCACACTGAATACAGCCTGCTTGACGGTGCCATACGGCTGAAGGACCTGTTCCCCAGGGCAAAGGAGTTTGGTTACAGTGCGGTCGCCATGACAGACCACGGTGCCATGCACGGTGCGCTAAAGTTTTATGAAGGGGCCCACAAGCACGGCATCAAACCCATCCTGGGCTGCGAGGTCTATGTTGCCCCAAAGGGCATGAAGGACAGGAGTGCCAAGTCATCAGGCGAGGCTGCGTATCACCTGGTGCTGCTTGCAAAAGACAACATCGGTTACAAAAACCTCATGAAGATTGTAACCCGTGCCAGGTTTGAAGGCTTTTTTTATAAACCAAGGGTGGACATAGCGCTGCTTGAAGAACTGAACCAGGGCCTGTTTGCCCTGTCCGCATGCCTTCATGGTGAGATCCCAAGGGCCATGATGCACGGTGACCACAAGGAGGCGCAGAGGCTTGCAGAGACTTACGCCAGCATATTCAGGGAGCAGCGCTTTTTCCTGGAACTCCAGGAAAACGGCATACCGGAGCAGAATGAAGTCAACAAGGCGCTGCAGGACCTTGGAAACAGGCTTGGCATTCCGCTTGTTGCCACCAATGACTGTCACTACCTGAACCCGGAAGATGCACACGCACACGAGGTGCTAATGTGCATACAGACCGGCAGGACAATGAACGACGCAAAGCGTATGCGGCTCAGCACTGACCAGCTCTATTTCACATCGCCACAGGAGATGGCTGAGCGGTTTTCATGGTGCCCCGAGGCCCTGGCAAACACGGTTGATATAGCCCGCCAGTGTGATGTCACCATAGAGACTGGGAAACACCACTTCCCGCGCTTTCCCCTGAATGAGGGCGAGACCTACGAGGAGCGTTTTGAAAAACTTGCCCGTGATGGATTTGAGCAGAGGATAAAGGAGCAGAATATTGGGGAAGAAGAGCTTCCTGACTATGAAGAACGGCTTGAAACCGAACTTGAGATAATCAAGCAGAAGGGATTTGCCTCATACTTCCTCATAGTGTCTGACTTCATCAACTGGGCAAAGTCCCAGGGAATCCCTGTGGGCCCTGGCCGCGGCTCTGCTGCCGGCTCCCTTGTTGCCTACTCCATGCG
The DNA here is from genome assembly GCA_026996955.1 of Deltaproteobacteria bacterium. Taxonomy (GTDB): domain Bacteria; phylum Desulfobacterota; class Dissulfuribacteria; order Dissulfuribacterales; family QOAL01; genus S144-17. The sequence goes on along the minus strand of JALWJV010000314.1, from coordinate 2,995 downwards.
CATCACAGACCTTGACCCTGTGAAATACGGCCTGTTCTTTGAGCGTTTCCTGAATGTTGAAAGGGAATCCCTGCCTGATATTGACGTTGACTTCTGCATGAAGCGGCGGGACGAGGTCATTGAATACGTTGGCAGGAAGTACGGGGGCAAGGACTATGTTGCCCAGATCATAACCTTCGGACAGATGAAGGCAAAGGCGGTGATCAGGGATGTTGGCCGCGGGCTTGGGATTCCGTACCAGGAGGTTGACAAGATCGCCAAGCTCATACCTGACCAGCTTGGCATGACTTTGAAAAAGGCCCTTGAGATGGAGCCGCGCCTTGGGGAGCTGATGAAAGAAGACCCGAGGATAAACGAGCTCATCACCGTGGCCCGTGTCCTTGAGGGACTCTCCCGCCACTCCTCCACACATGCAGCAGGTGTTGTAATATCTGACAAACCAATGGTGGAGTACCTGCCCCTTACCCTTGGGCAGAAGGATGAAACCGTCACCCAGTTCGACATGAAGGACGTTGAGAAGGTCGGACTCATAAAGTTTGACTTCCTGGGACTCAAGACCCTTACGGTTATTGATACCGCGGTCAAACTGGTAAAGGAACACCTGGGAGAGGAAATCAACCTCTCCACCCTGCCCCTAGATGATCCCGCAACCTATGAACTTCTGGCAAGGGGCGATACAACCGGGGTATTTCAGCTTGAAAGCTCAGGCATGAAGGACCTTATACGGCGGATGAGACCTGCCCAGTTCACCGACATGATTGCGCTTGTTGCCCTGTACCGGCCAGGTCCTCTTGAAAGCGGGATGGTTGACCAGTTTGTAAGTGCAAAACACGGTGAGATAGAGGTAGAGTACCTTCTTCCACAGCTTGAGCCCATATTGAAGGAGACATACGGCGTTATAGTTTACCAGGAACAGGTCATGAAGATTGCCCAGGAGCTTGCAGGCTACAGCCTGGGTGAGGGTGATCTGCTGAGACGCGCCATGGGCAAGAAAAAGCCCGAGGTCATGGCTGCCCAGCGCCAGCGCTTCATGTCCGGGGCAGAGGAGCTTGGTATTGATCCCGAAAAGGCAGCCATTATCTTTGACCTCATGGAGAAATTTGCAGGCTACGGCTTTAACAAAAGCCACTCTGCTGCCTACGCACTTATCTCCTATCAGACCGCCTGGCTCAAGACCCACTACCGTGTGCCCTTCATGGCATCCCTGCTCTCAAACGAGCTTGGAAACACAGACGGCGTGGTGAAATTCATGACCGAGTGCCAGGATGCGGGCATAAAGGTGCTTCCGCCTGACATCAACTACAGCCGCACGGCATTCACCCTTGAGGATGACAAGATAAGATTCGGGCTTGAAGCCGTTAAGAATGTTGGCACCGGAGCCATTGAATCCATTGTTGAAGAACGCGAAAAGGGCGGGAGGTACAAAAACTTTGAGGACTTCTGCACAAGGGTCAACCTGCGCAAGGTAAACAAGCGGGTAATGGAAAGCCTGATTAAATGCGGGGCATTTGACTCTCTTGGTCACCGCCGATCCCAGCTCTTTGCAGTGCTTGATGATGCCATTGAGTACGGACAGGCAAAGAGAAAGGAACGCATGGCAGGGCAGATGTCGCTGTTTGATCTCATGGAGAGCCAGGAGGGCGAAAGTGTAAGCGGGCTTACACTTCCGGATATTCCGGAATGGGATCAGGGAGAGCTTTTGGCAAATGAAAAGGAGGCCCTTGGATTTTACATAAGCGGCCATCCCCTGGACCCCTACCGCAAGGACATTCAGCGTCTTACCCCGGTGAACACAGCAAACCTCTCGGGCATGGCAGATGGAAGCCGGGTTTCACTTGGAGGCATAATCCGTAGTGCAAAGGAGATTACCACAAAAAAGGGGGGGCGCATGGCGTTCCTGGTGTTTGAAGACCTGTTCGGCTCCATTGAGCTGGTCTGTTTCCCAGAGGTTTATGCAAAGAGCAGGGAACTGCTTGCAAGCGAGGCGCCCCTCTGGGTGCAGGGACAGTTGAAGCTTGATGGTGAACGCGAAGAGGAAGGGGACAAGAAGCTTACCTGCAAGGTGCTTGCAGAACGTATTGAGCTGCTTAAGGACGTATGCAGGAAAAAGGCTGCCGGCATGGTGATTGAGCTTCAGTCAGACAAGGTCGCCCCTGAGCTTATGAAAAAGATAAAGAGGATTCTGGCTGCAAACCGCGGGGATTACCCTGTTACCCTTCAGATAAGGGTGCCCAAACAGGGGACTGTAAAGCTTGCCCTTCCTCCTGACTACAGCGTTGCCGGGGCACCTGAACTCTCGTCTGAGCTTACTGAGCTCCTTGGATATCCGTGCATGTATTTCGAATATGAGCAGGAAGACCTTGTCACACCCGAGGAGAACGGCAAGGGCAAACGTCATCGCCATGCCAGGGCTGCCTGACCCCTGCCTTTACAGAGACACAGGAATCAGCGCCAGTTACATTTAATGTAGCTGTTCAGCGTATTGATGTTATAAGGTTGATAATTGGCTTGTTTTTCCGTTCCGGTGAATAATTTCTTGTTTTTCTAAGGCTCGCTACGCCAAAATCGCGAAACTCGCTCGTCCCTCGCTCATACAGACGCGATTTTATGGCTGCGCTTCGCCAAGAAAAACTACGAAATTCTTCAAAGTCACTCCAAAACAAGACCAATTATCACGCTGAATAGATACCATTTAATAAGGATCTAAACCCAAAAATCATGTCAAAAAACAAAGACGCATCAGGCATCAAGATCGTGTGCCAGAACAGAAAGGCCAGGCACCTGTATCACATAGAGGATACCTATGAAGCAGGGATAGTGCTAATGGGCCCTGAGGCAAAATCCCTGCGGGATGGCCGGGCAAACCTTACTGACGGTTATGTTGCAATAAGAAATGGTGAGGCGTGGCTCCATAATGTCCACATATCACCCTGGCCATTTGCCACCAACACCGCAATGCCTGACCCGGTGCGCACCAGGAAGCTCCTGCTCCACA
>JALWJV010000313.1 GCA_026996955.1 Deltaproteobacteria bacterium | reverse complement strand
TCGCTTACCAGTGCCACATCCTCTCCCCTTGAAAGCGCCTCTACTATCTTCTGAGCCCCGGAAGCTTCATTGTGCTCATGACAGCTGATAAGCTTTTTGGAAATCCCCAGACTGGATAGGAGATTCCTGGTACGCCTTGTATCTTCGGCTGCCACCAGGTCAACCGACTCAAGACATTGCACCATGCGTTTGCTTACATCCTGGAGATTTCCTATTGGCGTACCAACCACAAAGAAGGTACCGCCCTCTGAGCCATTACTCTTCACGCTCTGCTGGATTCCCGGACCCTGACGCATGATGAAACACATGCATAATACGCTGAAATGCCGTAAAGTGGGTGCAGACTGCCAGTATCAGCAACCCTTCATATAACCAGCCGGTTGCAAGTATGAACACAATCATGACCATGCGCTCAAAGCGGGTAAAGAAGCCCACTTTGCAGGAGTAGCCAAGCGACTCGGCCCTGGCACGGACATAACTCACCATAAACGAGCCGGTCCACGCCATGAGCACCATCATGCTTCCGGCAAGACCGGCATTACGGTGCAGTATTGCGTAGGCAAGTATGCCCAGAAAAACAAAAAATTCTGCGTACCTGTCGGTAACTGAATCAAGAAACGCCCCGAACCGGCTGACCCTGCCTGTCTCCCTGGCAAGCATGCCGTCAATTACATCAAGAGGACCGAAAACAACGATGATTGAGGCGGCAGTAAAAAGGTGGCCAGAGGCAATGGCAACACCGCACAGGGCATAGCAGAGAAGGCCGAACAGGGTTACGTCATTGGGACTCAACCCCATAAGCTCAAACCAGCGAACCACCGGAAGGAGCAGGGGACGGGCCTTCTCCCTGCAGAATTCACTGATACTGCTCAAGGATTCAAGATTCATATAGCGCACCTCACGGCTGCAGCTTATCTAATACCGCCGCACACCTTGGACATGTATTGGGCCAGGGTCCTGAATCAGATATCTCCTCGCTCCACTGCCAGCACCTCTCGCACTTGCCTCCGGATGCAGGCTCAACCTTGATGATAAGCCCTGGAATATCCTCACTCTGCCATACTGTATCATGTTCCCCCTGGGTGGTTTCAAGGTATTCTGCTGCACCAAGCTGGGAAACAATGGCAATATCCCTGAGAAGATCAACATTTTCTTCCACAAGGGACCTGAACTCATCTGGGGCGCAAACTGTGACCCTTGCATCAAGTGCAAGACCTATTTTCTTGTCCTTTCTGGCAAGCTCCAGTGCCTTGGTAATCTCAGCCCTTATCTTCCATATTGTCTCCCAGAACCGGACAAACTCATCATCTGCATTGACATCAGGCCTTTCCGGAAAGGATTCCAGAAAGATAGAGCCCTGGTCCGTTCCCTGGAGATGTGTCCATGCCTCTTCAGCAGTAAAGGAGAGCACAGGCGCCATTATGAGCAGGAGATCAGTGGCTATCCTGTGAATAACTGTCTGGGCAGACCTGCGGAGTTTTCCCTGGGGAAGCTCACAGTAAAGACGATCCTTCAGGATATCCAGGTAAAGTGCGCTCATATCCACAGTGCAGAACCGGTGAAGCTCATGGAATACCCTGTGGAACCTGTATTCGGAATATGCCTTTTGGAGCTCTGCGGTAAGCTCACCCAGGCGCCACATGGCCCACCTGTCTATTGGCTCAAGCTCATCAAGCGCCACGGCGTCTTTTGAAGGATCAAAATCAGAGATGTTGCTCAGAAGATACCTGATGGTGTTTCTTATCTTGCGGTAGGCATCTGTAAGCCTGTTAAGTATCTCGTCTGATATCTTGATATCGTCCTGATAGTCCTCGGCAGAGACCCAGAGCCTCAACACCTCAGCTCCGTACCTTTTGATTACCTTCTCAGGAGGAATCACATTACCCACGGACTTTGACATCTTCTTGCCCTTGCCATCAACCACAAAACCGTGGGTAAGCACCTCCCGGTACGGAGCCCTGTGCCTGGTGGCAACACTTGTAAGAAGTGAGCTCTGGAACCAGCCTCTGTGCTGGTCGCTTCCCTCAAGGTAAAGGTCTGCAGGAGACCGGAGCTCATCCCGCTTTTCAAGCACTGCGGCATGGCTTACGCCGGAATCAAACCAGACATCAAGGATATCCATCTCCTTTCTAACCTGGGTGCCGCCGCAGGCAGGGCATTTTGAACCTTCAGGCAGGAAATCAGAGGCATCCCTTATAAACCATGCATCAGCCCCCTCCTCTCTGAAAATTTCAACAATGCGTGAGGCAACTGCCTGATCCATAACGGGTTCATCGCATTTTTCGCACATGAGCACAGTGACAGGCACGCCCCAGGCACGCTGCCTGGAGATGCACCAGTCAGGCCTTGCCTCCACCATGCCATAAATCCGTTCCTTGCCCCAGGAGGGTATCCATTTTACCTCATTAATATTATCTAGAGCTTCTTTTCTAAGCCCCTTCCTGTCCATTGAGATAAACCACTGGGCAGTTGCCCTGAAGAGCACGGGCTTCTTGCAGCGCCAGCAGTGGGGGTAACTGTGTTCAATATCTTCTGCGGCAACAAGTGCATTTCTGGACTTCAGAAGCTCAATAATCGGGGCATTGGCATCAAAGACCTTCATGCCGGTAAATTCCGGCACATCATCCGTAAACTTGCCGTAATCATTAACCGGCGAATAGACATCAAGCCCGTACCTCAATCCGCTTTCATAGTCATCAGCACCATGACCAGGGGCGGTGTGGACATTACCGGTTCCTGCATCCAGGGTTACGTAATCAGCCGTTATC
>JALWJV010000312.1 GCA_026996955.1 Deltaproteobacteria bacterium | reverse complement strand
TCCGTTATTTTGATAAAGCTCAGTAACATCGGCAAACAGAGGGCTGTCACTTGCGCTTACATCTATATTCCCATGAATATCATTGTATCTTGGCACAAACTCCAGACCAAAATCCTCCAGAAAGGCATTCCATGCCTGTGCTTCCCGTTCAGCCCCGCCAAACCGTGTCCCCCCGGCAATATATACGCTACCGCCATGATGAACGTAATCCTTGAGCACATCTATTTCATCTGAGTTCAGGTAGTGTGCCGCAAAGAAGAGCCCATTGAACTGCCCTATATTTTCAGTTGTAAACTCAAAATCTGTACCCACTGAATAGGTGTGTCCAAGTGAGACCAGGGTCTGCCCAAGCCGCACACCCTGATAACAGAAAAAATCCGAATACGCATGAAATGCCCCGCTACCATCAGGTGCAAAGAGGTCAGCTATATTACGTACAAAATATTCAGTATCTTCGCGAGCATTGGTGAAGCCTGTATCAGAAAGGGTCCACTCATCATTTGCCACAACAATGAACCCTGCATAAAGATTTGAAGCAGACAGGCATAAAAAGAGAACAACAAAGAGACCTGACAAAAACTTTTTCATAACATTTCCCCCTGACTGATAAATACTGAAAACATAAAGTGTCAGTTTTCAAACCATCTTCAACTTTCAGTATTATTGTTCGGAAGGGGGGAAGGAATTCTTTAATGAGACATGCCTGTCATGGAGACCCTCTCTTCATTTCCAGAACGATGAATTCCTGCAAAATCAACATGTAATGCATGTTTAAAAAACGATTTTGAGGAAAAAGGCGAGACAACTCAGACCTTTTCCTGCCCATACAGATCATTTCCCTGTGTATCGTTTATCACTACAGCAGGAAAATCCTCCACCTCCATGCAGTAGAGTGCCTCAGGGCCCAGTTCAGGAAATGCAGCAACACTGCATTTTTTTATGCACTCAGAAAGATACGCACCAGCCCCGCCGATTGTGGCAAAATAGATGGCCTTGTGTTCCTTGAGCGCCTTTCGCACAGCCTCTGAACGCTTGCCCTTGCCAATCAGTGCACATACCCCCTGTTCAAGTATCCTGGGAGTGTAGGCATCCATGCGGTAACTTGTGGTGGGGCCCGCAGAGCCTATTGCCCTGCCCGGCGGTGCAGGTGAAGGCCCCACATAATAGATAAGCTGGTCAGACAGATTAACCGGAAGCTCCTCTCCGGCATCAAGCATCTCCACAAGCCTCCTGTGAGTCTGATCCCTTCCGGTGTAGAGCCTTCCTGTAAGAAGTACCCACTGGCCAGACCTGAGGTGTGAGACCTTGTCCCTTGACAGGGGCAATTTGAGCATTTCAGGAACAAAGGGCATTTCTGACGTTTGATCATCAGACGATTCTTCATCGTTCAAAACAGTATTAAAATTCCACTTGCCATCTATGAATTCGGCCTTTGCATAGCGGGCAGCATGGCACTGCACATTTACAGCCACAGGAAGGCTTGCAATGTGACAGGGGCTCACCTCTGCATGCACGGCAAGGGTGGTAGTCCTGCCGCCAAGCCCCATTGGCCCGATGCCTGTCTCAGCCAATCTGCGCTCTATCTCCTCTTCAATAGAGGCAACGTCTGTACGCTGATGGCGCTTTCCGGCACTCCTTAAAAGTGCCTTTTTGGAGATATAGGCAGCACGTTCCATTGTCCCACCAATGCCGACACCGATTATGCCTGGCGGGCAGGGATTTGGGCCTGCCGAACGCACCTGCGCAACTACGGCATCAATTATCCCTTCCACACCAGCAGACGGAGGCATCATCCGTATTCCTGACATGTTCTCACTTCCGCAGCCTTTGGGAAGCACTGAAAGCCGCAGCCCCTGACCCGAAAAGTGTTCAATGTGCACCACTGGCGGCGTATTGTCTCCGGAATTTTTTCTTGTCAAAGGGTCACAAACAGATGCGCGCAAAAGCCCTTCTCCAGTGCCCTGGGCAATACCCTTTGCCACTGCCTGCTCAATATCCCCGTCAATTATAACGTCCTGACCGATTTCAACAAACACCACATCAATACCCGTATCCTGACACACCGGAAGCCCGGTTCGGGCAGCTATGCCTGCATTTTCCAGCAGAATATCCAGGACAAAACAGGCTGTATCAGAGGTTTCAACAGACCTGGCCTTTTTTATAACGTCAATTAAATCAGGGGGGAGGTAACGGTTCGCCTGTATCACAAGACGGCTTATTACAGGGACGATATCTTCTTCTCTTACAGTGTACATATTGCAACCCGGAATTGAAAAATTTGTGGTTAACTTGTGAAATGCCAGGTTCAGTCAATATCACCTATTGAAACGCTCAATCTAGGTATCAAAAACTTATAACCTGGTCACTGTTACGCATGAGCCTGTACAAATCAATGTCATTTGCCCGACTGTGCACTCCCTCCTCCACACCGTGGAGGTCAAGGAGCTTTTGTCAGGCCTTTAATACGCCATGTCCACGGGTAAACTTTCTGGCAAGCTCCCTGATTGGATATCGCTCTGATGAAAGTGCACTGTATCTTACTGCAGGGCCATCAAGGAATATTGTAACCTCATCCATCTCTGAAAGCATCAGGTTTGCCATGTGAAAGCAGCTACACAGGACCTCCGGATTACCGGTACACGCAACCAGAACAGCGTTCATTGAAATAATCTCCTGCCAAGGATGATGGATTCGTAAAAAGTCAGCAACGGACTTTAGTGTTATTTCAGAAAAATTATGGGCGTATGCGCTTTTAGTTTATTTTTCTGTCTTGTTATGGTCTTAAGACCCTATCGAATGGTTATA
>JALWJV010000311.1 GCA_026996955.1 Deltaproteobacteria bacterium | reverse complement strand
TATAACAGATTATGCTGAGGAGCTTCTTAAAGGGTGCGATACCCTGTCCGGCTGGCCTGAAAAGGTCCTGGTAATGCAGCGTAACTGGATAGGAAAGAGCGAAGGCGCAGAGATTGTCTTTGATGTAAAGGATAGAGACGGGCTCAGCATCACAGTTTTCACCACCAGGCCGGATACCCTGATGGGTGCAACCTTCATGAGCATTTCACCTGAGCATCCGGTTGCGATGAAGCTTGCAGATGGTACGGGCCAGGAAGATGAGGTAAGGGCCTTTATAGATAAGTTCAAAAGGGAAAAGGCAAGGAAGGAGTACGGAGACACTGAAAAGGAGGGAGTGTTTTCCGGTTCCTATGCCATTCATCCTGTAACTGGTGATGATATACCCATATACCTGGCCAATTTCGTGCTTATGGAATACGGGACAGGCGCTGTGATGGCAGTCCCTGCCCACGACCAGAGAGATTTTGAGTTTGCCTCCCGTTACAATCTTCCAGTGAAGCTGGTAATTAAGCCAGATGCAGATGTTGATGGATTTGATGGCAATAATCTAGAGGCAGCATGGGAGGGAACAGGCCATCTTGTAAACTCGGGTGAGTTTGATGGCCTTTTCAGTGAGAAGGCAAAAAAAGAGATAACCGCCTGGCTTGAGAAGCAGGGCAGGGGGCGTTCCAAGGTGACATACAGGCTGCGGGACTGGGGCATATCCAGGCAGCGTTTCTGGGGAGCGCCCATTCCGGTTGTGCACTGTGACAAGTGCGGAGTGGTCCCTGTGAGGGAGGAGGACCTACCGGTGGTGCTCCCGGTGGATGCTGTGCCTGACAGTGCAGGCAGGTCACCTCTGCCCAAGCTTGAAAGTTTCTGGCGCACCAGGTGTCCGTCCTGCGGTGGCGATGCCCGCAGGGAAACCGATACCATGGATACATTTGTTGAGTCATCATGGTATTTTGCCCGTTATACCTGCCCAAGGGACGAAAAGCCTCTGGATAAGGAGAAGGTGGACAGGTGGCTTCCGGTTGACCAATACATCGGGGGCATTGAGCATGCAATCCTGCACCTGCTCTATTCCAGGTTTTTTACCAGGGCGCTCCGTGACCTTGGGTGGCTGTCGGCAGATGAGCCATTCAAAAACCTCCTTACCCAGGGAATGGTGCTGAAAGATGGCTCAAAGATGTCCAAGTCCAAGGGAAATGTTGTTGATCCCAGTGACATGATAAAGACCTATGGTGCGGATACGGTGCGTCTGTTCATACTGTTTGCTGCACCGCCTGAGCGTGACCTTGAGTGGAGTGACAAGGGGGTTGAGGGAGCACACAGTTTCCTGCAGCGTCTGTGGCGCACGGTTACTGAAAATCGTGATAATATTGTCTCTGCTTCGCCATTTGATTCAGGCATGCACAGCCAGCTTCCTGATGACCTTAAAAAACTCAGGATGAAGACCCATTCCACCATAAGCAGGGTCACCAAGGATATTGATCAGCGTTTCCACTTTAATACAGCAATAAGTGCTGTAATGGAGCTTATGAACGAGGTCGGGGCTGTGCTTAAAGGGGCAGTTCCAGATGGAGAAGATGCGCCGGTGCTTGATGATACTGCCTGGTCGGTGGTGCGTGAGGCATTGGAATATACCCTGATTATGCTTAACCCAATTGTTCCTCACATAACCGAAGAACTTTGGCATGTCCTGGGACATGAAGATGACCTCTGGGCAGTCGAGTGGCCCAAGGCAGATGCTGCTGCCATGAAGTCGGATACTGTGAAGATAGTGGTCCAGGTAAATGGCAAGGTCAGGGCAAATATAATGGTGGATGCAGGGGCTGATCAGGAAGCTGCCCAGGCTGCTGCCATGGATTATGCAAATGTCAGGCGGCATATTGAAGGCAAACAGATACGAAAGGTTATATATGTGCCCGGCCGCCTTCTTAATATAGTTGCAGGATAATGGTCAGGCTGACTATGCATAACAGTGTTGGCATCAGGTCTTTGAGGCTTGCCATCTGTCTGTTTCTCGTACTTATGACCGGCTCATGTGGCTATCACAGGCTGGATACAGCAGCAAACCTGCCGGACTGGATAAAGACCATCTACATTGAGCCCTGGGAGAATAACACCACTGAGACAGAGATGCCGGTGTGGATTACAGAGAATCTCAGGGAGGAGTTTTTGCGTGACAGCGGGCTTGAGCTGGTCTCACGCGATGAGGCAGACGTGATACTTACTGGAAGGGTTGAGTCAGTAAATGTTTCTGGCATCTCATACATCAGTTATGACAGGGCAGTTGAAGAGAGGGTCTCTGCAACCCTGTCTGTGAGGCTGTATGAAAGAAAGAGCGGGGCAGAGGTGTGGCAGCTTTCGGATCTTCGAAGGGAAGAGAATTTTTATGTTGCCAAAGAGCTTATGCAGACAGAAAGTCTGAAAAATGATGCGCTGAAAAAACTTTGCCGAAATATTGCCGAGACCATTCATCACAGGGTGACAGGAGTGTTTTAAAGCCCGTAATCTCAAAGTGAACTTCAACAAAGACAAGGCATTACTTTTATAACAACCACATAGATTAGTGAACAAAAAAAGGCCGCATCCCGTATGAATCCTTACGAATATGCGGCCTTTTAATTTCTTTTTGTTGTGTTACCCGGGCAGAACTTTTTTAACCCTCTTGTGCTTTAAGAGAATTTACAAGCCTTGCAAGACGTGCAACCTTCCTTGAAGCGGTCTTCCTGTGCAGGGTAGGCTTCCTGCCAATCTTGTCAATATATTTCTGGGCGGCGCTAAATGCTGTCCGTGCATTTTCCAATGATGTTTCTGCCACAGCATTTTCACCCTTCTTGATC
>JALWJV010000310.1 GCA_026996955.1 Deltaproteobacteria bacterium | reverse complement strand
GCTTGTAAGGGGTATAGCCATTGCCCAGGACAGCAAGGAACCCTTCGGGACCTATCTTGCCTTTGGCATAACCGCAATGATCTTCTGGCAGATGGTTGTTAATTTGGGCATGGTAATGGGGCTTCTGCCTGTGGTGGGTGTGCCTCTTCCCCTTGTCAGTTATGGCGGCTCCTCAGTGCTTACCACAATGATCGGAATAGGCTTGCTCCTTAACGTAAGGGCACGGCGGTTTATGTTTCATTAGTCGTATCTATTCAGTCGTATCTATTCAGCGTGGTAAATGGTTTTGTTTTGGAGTGACTTTGAAGAATTTCGTAGTTTTTCTTGGCGAAGTGAAGCCACAAAAATCGCGTCTGTCTGAGCGAGGGACGAGCGAGTTTCGCGATTTTGGCGTAGCAAGCCTTAGAAAAACAAGAAATTGTTCTCCGGAACGGAAAAACAAGACCATTTGCCAACCTCATTCAATAAAAGCGCTGAACAGTTACCATTAGTCCTGTTCAGCTCAAGGCCCAAAGGCCAGGTCAGAAAGGGCATGCCTTGCTGGTTTCCAAGCTCCGGGCATGACATTTTGGCCTCTTCCTCTCAATAAAAATTCTTATTCCGCATATATGCGGCAAGTCCCACAACCGCCCAATCCAGGTTTGATACCACCAAACCCTTGCTTTTTGAGCAGGGGGATGATAATGTTGCTTTCGTGTTACGTATTTGTTAAAAATATTACTGTTTGGGGGCCGGGATATGGTTGTCCTTGAGGAGGTTCACGGTGACTGGCAGTTTGATGCCGGGAAGTAAATTTTGAAGTAGCTTTCAGGAGGATGCTGCTTTGGGGAAGGGTAGGGAGAGCAAAAATGTATTCACGAACATCCATTTTTTCATTTCTTGTCTTTGTTGCCAACTTTATTGCCTGTCTGTTCAGTTGTTCTGATTCTGCTGCCGGCGATGTATATGAACTTGGAGACATTGTTGTCAAGGGAGAGGTGATCTCTCCTGTAAAACAGGCAGGTGATGCCCTTTATTCCGGAAGCATGGTAACCAGAGAGGGGATGGAACTTAAAGGGGTCGCCGCAACATCAAGCATTTACGAGGTTGTGGACCTTCTTCCCGGTGTATCCCTGGAGAGCACTGACCCCTTTGGCCTTGGGAAAAAGAATACCAGGTTCCGTGGAATCAAGAGCATGTTTGGAAGCGTTACTGTTGAGGGTATGCCCGATTACGGAATAATGCCTCTTGGCCCGCGGGAGTCAATTTTTGATACGCCCAATCTCCGGAGCGTAGCCCTGTACAAGGGTGCATCTCCTGCTGATCTTGGAACTGGAAACGGCAACAAGGGCGGGGCAATAGAGCTGTTTTTCAGGCGTCCACAGGAGCATGCCGGTATATTTTTCAGGCAGAGTGCAGGTTCAGACTCTTTTAATCGTTCCTTTGTGCGGTTTGATTCCGGAAGGTTGCCTACCAAAACAGGGCTTTTCGCATCATATTCCTATACAGAGGCTGATAAGTGGAAAGGTCCCGGCGAGCTTGGTCCAAGGAATCATGTGGATGCAGGGCTTACCCAGGATATAGGGGACCTGGCTGAGCTTGATGTCTTTTTCAGCTTCAATGATGCTGATCATGACTCTTTTCGCCCCCTTGTTTACAGTCATGCAAAAGAGATGGATGATTATTACCGCCTTGACTATAATGAAAACAGGACAGGCAACCCTGCCCTGGACAGGTACTATTTTAAGTATAACACCAACAGCTCAACCAACAGGGATTTCAGGTTCATAATAAAGAGCAGAGAGCCCGGTCCCCTGTTTTTTTCCATTAAACCCTACTATTCCAATGAGGATGCCTGGCGCACAGAGACTTTATCCAAGGTTGTACATGGAACCACCAGGTACTTCATGGTGAAAAAAATAACCGATCTTGACAGGGTTGGGGTTATTCCTGAGGTACGCTGGGATCTCTCCACGTTTTCTGTTACTGGTGGATACTGGTTTGAATCGGCAGGCATGAATAAGTACGTGAAGAAATCCGCCATAACATCCGCGGGTCTCAGGGAACTCGGGTATTCATATTATGCAGATAATGACGGAAGGGGTTATATCCACAGTCCCTATCTCAAGGCCTCAGGGGAATACGGCAGGTTCATGTGGCAGGCAGGCATAAAATATTTCTATTACAGCGAACCATCAAGCACCGGGTATCTTACAAACTCCGCAGGCCAGCTTGTGGAACAGGATGACCTTTCACTTGATGATCAGAGCTGGGATGTCTGGCTCCCATCTGCAGGTGTTGGATACAGGATCAGTGATGATCTTGAGGTGTACTGTAATTATGGCCGGACTTACGTAAGACCATATATGTTTGTCCCCATAACAAACCTGTACGTGCAAAACAGGGCGGCGTTCAATGCTGCAGGCATGGTTTTGCAGGACATCTTCGATCAGTGGAAGATGGAAAAATCCGACAACGTGGACGTTGGACTGCGGTTCAGGACAAAACACCTTTCGCTGCACCCTGTATTTTTCTATTCAAGGCACCATGATGTCCTTGTGAACGCCTACGATCCGTCAGTAGGGCTTAATTACTATCTTAATGACGGTGAGGCGCGGAGCATTGGGTTTGAACTTGATGCCACAGCGTATCTCCCCTGGGGTTTTACAATGTTTTTCAACCCTTCTTATACAGACCTGGAGTTCACTGAGGATATAGAGCGCAGTGGCAGCCGTGTGGATGTTGAGGGCAGGCAGCTTCCAGACACACCCAGGTGGATACTCAAAGGCGGTGTCATATACTCCTGGGAGGGTATTGAGATAGCCCCTGTGGTTACCTATATGAGCAAACGTTTTGGTGATGCGCTTCATGAGGAGTCTGTTCCCTCTCATGCGGTGGTGGACCTGTCCATGCGTTACAGGAGGGATCATTTCCATGCCCTGAAGAATATATCTTTGAATCTGGAGTTCAGGAATATTTTTGATTCTCACCACATAGGCATATTGGACCTGTATGATGATGGTGCGGCTGGAAAGACCAGTTACTACTGCGCCCCGCCGTTTTCCATGGTTTTCAGGATTGGTGCAGAGTGGTAACAGGGGAGAGTTGTTAAATGACAGAACAGGCATCCGGACTGCTGATGGTGCTGACAGGTAATGGCAAGGGCAAGACCACGTCTGCCATTGGCCAGGCCATTCGTGCAGCGGGCAATGGAATGAAAGTCTGCTTCATCCAGTTTATCAAGGGTGGTGACTGGAAGAGCGGGGAGAGGCAGGTTATGGAGCGTTTGGCTGATCTTGTTGATTTCAGGGTGATGGGGCGCGGGTTTACCTGGAAGTCAGATGATCCGGAAAAAGACAGGGCTTTAGCCTCAGAAGCCTGGGCTTTTGCCACAGATGCCATTACATCCGGTCAGTACCGTATGGTGGTCCTGGATGAGTTCACATACGCGCTTAACTACGGCATGGTTGACCAGGACAAGGTCCTTGAAGTATTGGAAAACAGGCCGCCAGGTGTACACATTGTAATAACTGGAAGGGACGCCCCCCTTGAGCTTGTGGATATTGCTGATCTGGTAACCGAGATGCGTGAGGTGAAACATCCCTATAAAAAGGGGATAAAGGCGCAGCGTGGTATTGAGTTTTAGCATGGAAAACAGAGTGAAAATTTTGGCAGCAGTTTTAATGGCCCTTTTAATGTCATGGGCCCTTGCGTATTCAGAGCCGGTTTCTCCTGCCGCGCCAGGGATGGTCAGTGAGCGTATTGAAAAACCTGTGCGGCAGTCCATAGACATCAGGCAGGAGACGCAAAAGGAGCGGGCAAGGTGGCTTGAGGAACAGCAGAAGATGCGCCAGGAGCTTGAGCGGCTTGAAACAGAAAATTCAGAGCTGTCAAGGCGGCGTGATGACTTATCATCTCTTGTCACAGAGACAAGGGCACGGATTGCTGAAAAAGAGCAGGAACTTAAGGGATTAAGGCAGATATCAGAGGATATGCAGCCCTTTCTTGAAGATTCTTTCAGGTGGCTTGAGGCAGAAGTCTCCGGAGGCTTGCCGTTTCTTGAAAAGGAGCGCAGCCAGCGCATGGCACGTTTAAGGCGGCTTATGGATGATCCTGATGTGTCATTAAGCGAGAAGTTCAGAAAGGTGATGGAGGCACTGTTTGTAGAGGCTGAGTATGGCATAACAGTTGAGGTGAACAGGGAGAGCATTATGCTTTCAGGTGAGCCCGTCCTGGTTGATGTGCTCAGACTTGGAAGACTGAACCTCTTTTACCAGACCCTGGATGAGAGTGGATGCGGATTTTATGATTCCTCTTCCAAAACCTGGGAGGAACTTCCACGAAAATATAGCAGAAATATAAAGATGGCCCTGGATATGGCCCTTAAACGAAGGCCCGTGGAGTTTGTAAGGCTTCCGGTTGGAAGGCTGGGTGTAAACTGATGCATCGTTCCGGCATAGTAAAGGCGGTTACACTGCTTGTTGTCCTTTTACTTTTCCTGCCTGTTTCTGGTGTGCTTGCCCAGGACATGCGTGCGGTAAAGGTAAAGGAGACCAGGGCACTTCTTGAGAAAAGGGCATCTGATGAAAAAGAGCAGGCTGTTGAGGAATCGCGTAAGGCACGCGCCGCTATCCTTAATGACAGGAAACAGCTTGAAAAGAGGCTTGCACGGTTAAGGGAGCTTAGCAGAACCCTGCGTGCAGAAGTCAAGGCCCTTGAGAAGGAAGCAACTACTCTTTCCCAAAAGGAAAAGGAGGTTTCTGCAGAGCTTGCCCAGGCAGAAGATGTTGTCCATGATCTGGTGGGAGTGGTCAGGCTTAATGCCAAGGACATAAAGGCACTGGTTGAGCAGAATCTTCAAACCGGGCTGTTTCAGCCGGATACCGGTTTTCTTGATGATATCCTTGATGAGGCAAAGTTTCCTGGCATGGACGATGTCAGGAGTATGGTGGAGCTGTTAAAGGCGCAGATAAACCAGACAGGCTGGGTGGTGGTAAGGGATGGTCCCATGGTGGGGAGAGATGGCAGGCAGACCACCGGACGCATACTGGTTGTGGGGCCCTTTACTGCAGCCTACATGCTTTCGGAAGAGGCAGGCTTTCTTTCTTATGCACCGTCAGGCAGAAAATTCTATGCGGCCTCCAGGGTTCCTGCATCCGGTGTGCGTGCCGCTATCAGAGACTACATGGAGGGGAAAACAGACGACATCTTTGTTGACATATCCCGTGGGGGAGCACTCAGGGAGTTTACCTGTTCCCACAGCCTGTGGGAGAAGATTCGTAACGGAGGCCCAGTGGTATGGCCCATACTTGGGGTTTTTGTTGCAGGCCTTTTTATAATAGCGGAGCGCAGCCTGTTTCTCTTAAGGAGCAGGCTTGATTCAGACTCGCTTGTTTCCAGGATTGAAGAGCTGGTGCTTGATGGCAGGTGGGACAGGGCAATTGAGATGTGCAGCAAGTTCAAGGGGAAGCCCCTTGCAAGGGAGATGCTTGCAGGGCTTAAGGCAAGGGGGCTGCCAAGGGAGGATTTGGAAAATGCCCTGCAGGAGGCCATACTTGGTGAGATTCCGGCCATGGAGAGGTTTCTGTCTGCACTTGGCATGCTTGCTGCCATTGCACCGCTTCTGGGACTTCTTGGTACAGTGACCGGCATGATAAATACCTTTCATGTGATAACTATGTACGGGACCGGGGATCCAAGGCTTATGTCAGCAGGAATTTCCGAGGCACTGGTTACCACAATGCTTGGACTTTCCACAGCCATCCCGCTTCTAATGGCAAACAGTCTGCTTGGTGGTGTGGTGGAGAGGCGAATTGCCGACATGGAGGAAAAGGGTATTGCGCTGGTAAACGTGATTTTGAGGGCAGGGAGCAGGCAGGTGCAGTGAACCTCTATGAACCGGCATACAGGCTCATGGACTATATGGATACAGGTGGAGCAGTTATGGTTCCTCTTGCCCTGGACAGCCTGGTTCTGTGGGTACTCATCATAGACAGGCTGTTATTTTTCAGGCGTCTTTCCTGGAAAAACATGGAACTTGAAACAGCGGTAGCACACATCAGGGAAAACCGCATGCCTGATCCTGATCGTTACAGGGGCGTGGTGTCCATGCTTGTTGCACAGTTCATAAGCAGGAGAACCGGTACTGCCAATCTGGACAGGCTCGTCCTTGATGAGACTATAATCCGGGTGCGTCATACAATCAGGGCATACCTTTCGGTTCTTGGAGTGCTTGCGGCTATTGCCCCGCTGCTGGGTCTTCTTGGCACTGTGCTTGGCATGATTACCACCTTTGACGTGCTGGCAGTCCACGGTACCGGCAATGCCCGGGCAATGGCAGGCGGAATTTCTGAGGCGCTTATCACCACACAGACCGGTCTCATGATTGCCATTCCCGGGCTGTACATGAAGTCCCTGCTTGACAGGCAGGCTAGCCAGCTTGGCCAGAAGGTTTCAGTAGCAGGTTTTTATATAAGGCGTCACCTTTGGAACGGTGAGTGCAGTCAAGAGACATGCTGAATATCACATCGCTCAGGAAAAAGCGGCATACCATTCAGGGGGTGGACATGGCCCCCCTTATTGACATGGTTTTTATTCTGCTGATCTTTTTCCTTGTAACTACTTCTTTTGTAAAGGAGACAGGTATTGAGGTAAACCGTCCCAATGCCGCTACTGCCTCTGCGGATTCCAAAACAAGCATCCTCATAGCAATTGACAGGGAAAACCGTGTCTTTATGGATCACAGGGAGATAGACGTTCGGGCAGTACGGGCAAACGTGGAAAGGGCCCTTGCTGAAAATCCCTCGGGCACTGTAATTGTGGTGGCAGACAGAAACAGTTCCACCGGAGTTGCAGTAAAGGTAATGGATGGCTGCCGCATGGCAGGAGCAAAAAGTGTTTCCCTTGCAGCCACAGTTGGTGAAGGCAGATGACAGTAACTGTGCAGCGTGGGGTGGTAAATGGTCTTGTTTTTCCGTTCCGGTGAACAATTTCTTGTTTTTCTAAGGCTTGCTCCGCCAAAATCGCGAAACTCGCTGGTACCTCGCTCAGACAGACGCGATTTTTAAGGCTGCGCTTCGCCAAGAAAAACTACGACCTAGATTGAGCGATTGTCGGATTTGCTGCATATCCGCGAAAGAGGAATTCCCATAATAGTCGGCTATATGGGGATTCCTCTGACAAAGGAGATGTAGTAAATACGGCAATCCCGAAGGGTTTCAAAACTGGAAAGCTATAATCGACATAACTCCTTTTAATTTCATTGAAAAAACATTTTTCCTGATTTTGAAACGCTCAATTTAGGTACGAAATTGTTCAGAGTCACTCCAAAACAAGACCATTTACCACGCTGAATAGATCCGGATGACATTGCATAAGGCATAGTCTGCTTCAGTCTGAGGGCAAAGTTTTGATGGCTTCCAAATATCTTGATGTCCTGCACAGGAGAAATACCCTGACCTGGATGTGGGCAATAACCGCTGCCCTGGTTATCAATGCGGTTCTTTTTATACTCATGTCACTGCTTCAGACCAGTGATACTGAGCCTTCTGCCATACAGGAGATTGTTCCTGGTGTTACACTGGTTGAGTTCAGGGAACATGAGAGGGAGAAACAGGAAATTCCCGAAGAAAAGAAAGTTGAGCGTTTGCCTGAACCTGTTCAGGTCCCTGTTGAGAGGCCGGTCAATATGGGGCACCGCAATCTTGAATTTCCGATTCATATTGATCCGGGTTTTCAGCCCGCCATGGAGGGGTTGGGTGAGCTTCCTGTGGTAATGGGCTTTGACGTGCCCCTTGAGCCGGATGGCATATTTTCAGTAGGCGATCTGGATGCACCGGTGAGCCTTGAGGTAAGGGTTCCCCCTGTCTATCCAATCCGGGCAAGAGAAAGGAGGATTGAGGGCTGGGTTAAGATAAAACTTCTGGTTGACCAGGCGGGAAGGGTTGACCATGTCCAGATAATTGAGGCAAAGCCGCCGGGCTATTTTGAACATAGCGTGCTGCAATGTGTAAGAAAATGGAAGTTTACGCCACCTGCGGTTTCAGGAAGGCCTGTTAAGGTATGGATGGTTACAAAGATCAGGTTTCAACTGGAAGATTGACACGCTGTATGGATTATCTGAACAGGGTTTCAAACTTCCCTTTTGTCTTGATAGCTTCTTTTGTCATCTTCCTTTTTCTTGCTGATCCTGCAAGTTCAGGAAGCGGCCATCTGCCTGTTCCTGTGGGCAGATTGCTCATTAAGGTAAGCCGTCTTTATAACAGTAAAGATTATGCCAGGGCAGTTGAAGTAATAAAAAAATTCAGGAAAGAGAGTGCACATCCAGACTATGCCAATAACCCGGAACTGCTGTTTGTCCTTGGTAACTGTTATCTCTGCCTGGATGACTACAAAAATGCGGCGGCCTCTTACCGAAAGGCCCTTTTAACTCGGCCTGAACATGCTCCCACCTGGCTGAATATGGCAAATGCTCAGTATAACCTTAAGGATTATTCCGGTGCTGCAACCAGTTTTTTGAAAACCTTTGAGCTGCAGGACAAAAAGAATCCTGAACTCCTTTACTACTGCGGCATGTGCAGGCTGCTCTCTGATGACAGCCGCGGGTCAGTGGAGATATTAAAGAGGCTTTTCAGGGAGTTTCCCGGCAGCGTTAAGCCGCAGTGGAAAGAGGGTATGGCAAGGGCGCTTATGGCAGATGACAGAGGGCGTGAGGCCCTGCCCTGGCTCAGGGAAATTGTCTCTGGGGCAAGAGGTGAAAGGAAAAAACAGTGGAGCCAGGTGCTTCTTTACCAGTACATTGATCTTGGCATGAACAGGGAGGCACGAAGCCTTGCCCTGGAACTTGCACGATGCTGGCCTGAAGAGGAGCCGTGGTGGACGGCGTTGATCCATGTCTCGTTAAAGCAGGGCAGGATGGAGGATGCCCTCATGGCGCTTATGGTGGTTTCGTTTCTTAGACCCCTCGATGCTTCAGAGACAAAATTATTGGCTGACCTTAATCTGCAGGCAGGTATACCTGCAAAGGCCCTTCCTGTTTATGTTGAACTCCTGGATTCGTCACCTTCTGTTCCCCTGCTGGAGTATGCAGTTTATGCTTGCAGGTCCTTGGGAGATTATGAGAAGGCACTTGAACTGCTTGAAAAATATCCGGATATCTTGTCAAAGGCCCCGGACCTTATGATGGCACGAGGTGATATGCTCTACGGGCTTTCCAGGTACAGGGCTGCTTTTGATGCATATGTGGAGGCCGCAAGGGTTTTGAACAGGCAAAATGGTGGCCATTATCAGGATGAAACAGGCAGGGCATGGTTCATGGCAGGCTATTCGGCATGGCAGGCGGGTGAGACAGAAAGGGCGCTCAGGGCGGTTCAGAAAGCCGAAAAATATCCCGGGCAGAGGCGGCAGGCCGTACAGCTTCGGGAATACCTTGAGAATGTTCTGGGGAGCTCTTAAAGGGGTAAGTTTTTTTATGACGGAGGAGGAATCGTGCAAAGATTGGTAACTATTGTCACCTTGCTGGCTGTGCTTGTTTTTCCTGCCTGTTCCCTGGCACACACAACCGTTATTTTTCCGGTAAGTGCAAGGGATGGCAGGCAGGAATTGAAGGTTGTCCATTTCAGTCCCGGCTCTGGAGATAATATCATGGGGATCAGGCTGCATGAAAAGGACACCAGGGTTTTAAAAGGTCTTGAATCCATATTCATGATACATGACAGCAGCAGGACTGATATTTCCGGCTTGGCGCTTCCGGATTTTTACAGCGTCAGGAATGGAACTGGCGAAAGTTATACAATCCCAATCAGCAGAAAACTGGTATCAAAAGCCGGTGATTATGTATTTGTGGTAAGGCATGTGCCGCACTGGAAGCCCAAGATGGGACTGTATATCCAGAAAATAGCAAAATTTTATATTAATCGCGGAGGATTGATTACTGACTGGCCGCATCGTGTTTTGAAGGATGCTCCGGAGATTGTTCCTCTGTCAGCTCCATATGCCATGTACAGGGGCATGATTTTCAGGGCTGAGGTTGTAAATGAAAAGGGCAAGTTGATTCCAAATGCCAGGATTCATGTGGAATTTTTGAACTATAACCCCGGTGAGAAAGGCCTTGATGTTTCTGCTCCCATTACCCAGGCTCAGGATATGGCAGAGAGGATACTTTTTGCAGACAGGAGCGGTTCTTTTTCTTTTGTGCCGCCCCTTGCCGGGATCTGGACTTTTACGCTGATGGATGGTGACAGTGGACTTGAGATTGAAGGTAAGAAACTGCAGTTTGATTCTTCTGTTTCAATAAAGGTTTTACCGTGAAAATAGCTCAAAGCTGAAAGCTCAAGGCTCAAAGTAAAAGAAGTCATGTTTGCTTTCAATTTCCGACTTTGAGCTTTGAGCCAACTTTCATGTCAGGGGGTGACAAACCCCATGTCATGAAAGTTTAAAAAAGGCTTTTTCAGTGATAAGGTATGGCGTCGTCTGATATTAAGGTTATGTATGTATTTGCTTTTACGTGCCAGGAGGTGGTAAAATGTACAGTAAATCTGTTTTTTACTTTGTGGTGCTGGTACTTTTATCAGGTATCGTAGCGGAGGAAGCCATGGCATTTGTCATTGAATCACCGGCTTTTGAAAATGGCAGGGATATACCCTCAACCTATACCTGCCAGGGCAGGGATATCTCTCCTCCCCTCTCATGGTCAAGTGTTCCGTCAGGAGCCAGATCTCTTGCCCTGATTGTATCCGATCCTGATGCACCTGATCCTGCAAATCCCCGAATGACCTGGGTTCACTGGGTGTTGTACAATCTGCCTGCAGACTCTTCCGGATTGCCTGAGGGGGCAGGAAATGATGGTACACTTCCTGATGGCACCATGCAGGGAGTGAACGACTGGGGCAGGACAGGTTATGGAGGGCCGTGTCCACCCATAGGCAGTCACAGGTATTTTTTCAGGCTTTATGCCCTTGACAAAATTCTTCCTGACCTTGGAGCTCCGTCCATGAAAGAGCTTTTGCACGCCATGAAAGGGCATGTGATTGGAGAGGCCGAGCTTATGGGGAGATATGAAAAGAAATAGTGGTGTGACTCATGGCATTTGAAAGGCAGTACAGGAATAACTGCGCTTTCCTGTTTGTCCATGTTGACATTTTTCATAACTGTAATATAAGTATCGTCTCTGTGTCGGGACGTGGCTCAGTCTGGTAGAGCACAGCGTTCGGGACGCTGGGGTCGGAGGTTCAAATCCTCTCGTCCCGACCATCTTTTCATCCCGAATCCCAATTGTAATTCCTTCCCAATCTGTAATTTCCTGTATTGATTTTCCTTTAGAGAATAAGGAAAAAAATTTTTCAAATTTCCCAAAGAGCCGATATAACAAAATAAGGCATAGAGTAACTCCTGCCGTATCTATTCAGCGTAGTAAATGGTCTTGTTTTGGAGTGACTTTGAAGAATTTCGTAGTTTTTCTTGGCGAAGCGTAGCCACAAAAATCGCGTCTGTCTGAGCGAGGGACGAGCGAGTTTCGCGATTTTGGCGGAGTAAGCCTTAGAAAAACAAGAAATTATTCTCCGGAACGGAAAAACAAGGCCATTTACGAACCATACTGTTAATACGCTGAACAGTTACCTCCTGCCTTTGCCCTGAGCTTTCAGCCTTGAGCTGTATGCACAGTAATGCCCTGATAATGTTCCTTTTATGGAGGTGTATTTAACATGCCGGAAATTATTGCACTGTTAGTACTTGTCATAGTCTTTTTTGCCGTCTCCATCCGGGTGCTAAACGAATACCAGAGGGGGGGCATATTCCGTCTTGGCCGTGTAATCGCAGCAAAGGGACCGGGCCTTATAATCCTGCTTCCTGTGATTGACCGCATGGTGAAGGTGATCTTCGCACCGTTACCC
>JALWJV010000309.1 GCA_026996955.1 Deltaproteobacteria bacterium | reverse complement strand
ATACATTGATGGCCAAGAGAAATATCGCGCCCATGCTAAAAAAAAATATGCAAAAGGGTTCTGCCTCTGTTCATTATATTAACTACTATAGACAATTAAAGATTCCAAAATGGTTTCCACTTCTGAGGCAATTAAATATTTTCCGGATCACAAAAAAGATCAGGCCCCATATTTTACTGCTATGGAGTAAGCCCAGGATCATTGACTCAAGACTTTTCCCTGATTTCACGAAGGTAATTTTTTTTGAGCATGGAGTTTCCTGGATAAAGGACGATAAGGCATACATGCAGGCATTCTTCCGCACCATTGATGCAGCTATCTGTGTTTCGTTAGCAGCAAAAAGAATGATTGAGCTGAAATGGGAGGTCTATTTAGACACAAATATTAAAATATGCCGAAATGCGGTGAGACCTGACTGTATTCCTGATGTAACTGGAGTCAAAAGGTTGGCTCTCGGCACACCTTTTATTATAGGATGCGCAGGGAGGATAATTTCAATAAAAGGTTTTGTAATAGCGATACATGCGGTTGATAGGCTGAAGAAAAAAGGCGTAAAGTGTGAATTGCGTATAGCAGGTGAAGGAGAAGAGCTGCATAGATTAAAGTCCCTGGTTCGGAAGCTTGATTTGGAGCATGAAGTCAAGTTTCTGGGGCTGGTAGGGGATATGAAGGATTTTTTTTCATCTATTTCATGTTTTGTTTGCCCATCTGTAAGAGAATCTTTTGGAATGGTCTGTGCCGAGGCAATGATTCATGGATGTCCAGTTATCGCCTCTGCTATAGACGGTCTGCCTGAAGTTGTAGAGGATGGTGTAAACGGTTTTTGCATTCCTCCCTCTTTAACTATTAAAGATTATATTGAACTAGGGGGAACAACAGCAGGACTTCCAAGTGTGGTCTATAATCCATCTACTGATGTTCTGGAACTGCCCAGAATTGTGGACCCCTCGCATTTGGCAAACAGGATAGAAACATTGGCTACTAATCCGGCTATTTATGAGGCTATGAGCATGGCCGCTCTTAAAACTGCAAAACAGAAATTTGATTTCAGGAAACAGGCTGAGTGCATAGCCGGGTTTTTAAACAAGATTGTGAAATGTTGAATCCGCGAGTAGTTCTTTGCATTTATACTTTATCAAATGTATTAACATCCTAATCATGGTCATCAGTCAAAATAGTTGTATTTTGTATTAATTTGATATTGTGTTTTAGCCAAAAAAACACGTGCGAAGCATCCATCCCCCAGAATCCCTCGTAATCCGTCCCCCATCTGAATGGCGCAGCCTGCTTGTACGCATAACCCGCGGATGTAACTGGAACCGTTGCCGTTTCTGCGGCATCTATCCTGCCATGGGCGAACCTAATTTTTCCTCTAGAAGCCTTGGGGAAATCATGGCGGATATAGATTTTCTTGCCGCAAGACATCCCTGCCCGGAAACAGCATTTTTCGGCGATGCAGACCCTCTGGCAGCAGGGCTAGGTACATTTGTGGAAGCAGCCAAATATTTGCGTAAAATACTACCTGACCTTAAAAGGCTTACCTGTTATGCCAGGGCATCCACTATTAAACACCTTGGCAGAAAAAATGTCCACAAACTTGCGGCAGTAGGACTTAACCGTGTGCATATCGGGCTTGAATCAGGTGACGCTGAGATACTGCGCTTTCAGCGCAAGGGGCAGTCACCTGAAATGGTAGAAACAGTTACGTCATGGCTTAAGAAAGCAGGCATTGAGGTGTCATTTTACGTACTGCTTGGTATTGGCGGACAGGAGAGGTGGAAGGAACACGCGATCGCAACAGCCCATCTCATTAACAACTGCGTGCCTGCCTTTGTCCGTATAAGGAGGTTGTGGCTCTATACCAGAGAATCAGTTGGCATGGATTGTCCCTTGTGGAAGGAGGTGCATGAGGGACGTTTTAAAGAGCAGACACCTGAAGGCACTGTTCATGAACTTAAGCTGATGCTTGAACTTTTGGAACCTGTAGAGACCTTTTTAACCTGTGATCATGAAAACAACTTTATCAGAATAAATGGTATGTTAAGTACTGATAGACAAGTGATGTTGGAGGAGCTTGAAACATTTTTTGCCAGGCCTGAAAAAGTTCGTGCAGACCATTACTGCTCTGTATGCTCTCGTATTTGATAAATTTGTTGGTTATGAGGTGGTATTGCAGGTTCAGGAGACCTGAAGATGTTATTATTTCAATTGCTACTTTCATTGTACGAGGAATGGGGATTAATATTAGCGTATGGACAGGCTAATTGAGGTCTTTGGTTTAGGGCTGGTTTGCAGCAATCAGAGCGAAACCTGGTGCGGTCGAACTGGGTGCGTGTAGGAAACTGAATGGAAAAACTATCATGCATGCTTCACTGAGAAAATTACCAATCGGTATCAACTCTCTCCGAACAATTGTGGAAAACAACATGACCTATGTGGACAAGACTGCTTTTGTTCATGAGCTGGTACAGGTTCCAGGCCGCTATTTCCTTTCCCGTCCACGCCGTTTCGGAAAAAGCCTGTTTCTTGACACCCTTAAAGAGCTGTTTGAAGGAAATGAGGAGTTGTTTAGAGGATTGTATGTTCATGACCGTTGGGACTGGTCAAAGCAGTATCCGGTTATCAAGCTGGATTTTGCTGCAGGAGTGCTGCGTAACAGGGAGGAACTGGACAAAGCAATTTATGAAATGCTTGCAGCGAATCAACAACGTCTCGGGGTGAACTGTAAGGCTGAAAGTGTTCCCGGCTGTTTTGGAGACCTTATCCGATATGCACGCGAAAAACACGGCCAGCATGTAGTCATCCTGGTTGATGAATATGACAAGCCCATTCTGGACAATATCGAGCG
>JALWJV010000308.1:4898-11935 GCA_026996955.1 Deltaproteobacteria bacterium | reverse complement strand
TTGAAACCCTTCGGGATTGCCGTATTTACTGCATCTCCTTTGTCAGAGGAATCCCCATATAGCCGACTATTATGGGAATTCCTCTTTCGCGGATCTGCAGCAAATCCGACAATCGCTCAATCTAGGTATGCAAAAGAAAATGGAAAGAGAAAAAATCCCGTTTACACACGTGAAGTCGCTTAACCACCACTGGGACTCTGCGCCTGATGCAGGGCATGACTCATGGGTACTCAGCCTGAGCGATCTGATGACACTGATGCTGATATTTTTTCTCATCTGGATGACCATCAGAATGACTGCTCTAAAGACCATACCTGATATAAAAAATCCTGTTCAGACAGCAGGGCTTGAACCGGTGCGTGACCTTGAGAGCATATTCATGGAAATGGCACCGGTGGAAAAGAGGAAGGGCAATCTTATCATTGTCCTGCAGGAGGACCTCACCTTCCCGACTGGAAGCGCTACACTCACCCAGCAGGGCAGGAGCATAATAAGGAGGGTAGCTGGCATTCTAAAGCACGAAACAGGTTATGAGCTTGAGATACTTGGGCATACAGACACCGTACCAATCAAAACTCATGGAAGATGGCGTTCCAACCTGGAGCTATCCATGGCACGGGCAGCAGCTGTGTTTAACGAGCTTGCAGAATCAGGCATAAGCCCGGCACGGATGAAAGCACAGGGGCTTGGCGCCCTTTATCCTGTAACCGATGAAGACAACACTGTTTTTGGAGATGAGAGCAGACGGGTTGAGCTTGTGCTTAAATCTGCAGCAAGATAAGGAGCCTTACTCTTAACCCAGAAAGGCACAGCTTACTTGCGTGTCATGGGATTTAGGTGTTATCTTTTCCGGCATGGATACATCTGATAACAAAAAAAAGAATACCCTCCTCTACAACATCCTCTTTGTGGCAGTGGGGGCTGGCATTCTGATATTTCTCGCCCTGGCCCCTCCGGAATCTACTGTCAAACTGCCGCATGATGAAATTCATGAAAAATTCTTCTCCATGCACAAAAAGGAGGCAGAAAAATTCTGCACCAGCTGCCACAACCCGGATGGAGACAAGCCGCTGCCTGAAGGACATCCGCCAAAGTACAGGTGCCTGTTCTGTCACAAACGGAAATAACGCTGGGTAATAAAGCGCTTGCTGTTAACTGGGAAGCGCCTTTACGAGCTGCTCCATGGAACTGGCAAAGGGCCCGCTGATGATAACCGCTGACATGTCTTTGAGCACTGGCTCAGGGTTTATCTCAACTATCTCTCCACCCCTCTCATGAACTTCAAGGGGAATCAGTGCCGCAGGCATGACATTGCATGATGTGCCTGCCACTATGAGCACATCCGCCCTGCTGACAATGCGCTCAGCCTGTTTCAGTGCATCTGGCGGAATCGCCTCATCAAAAAACACCACGTCCGGTTTCATTATGGTGCTGCAGTCAGGACAGAACGGCGGAAGGCTGTCAGCGAACCGGTCAAGGGGAAATTTCCTGTGGCAATCAAGGCAGACCAGCCTGAACACACTGCCATGAAACTCGATTACGTTTCTGCTTCCTGCCTTCTGGTGAAGCCCGTCAATATTCTGGGTTATAATGCCTGAAAGTAACCCCGCCTCCTCCATGCGGGCCATTGCCCTGTGCCCTGCATTTGGCTCTGCATCTACTATTTGAACCAGCTCCTGAAGCATGCGCCATACCTTTTCAGGATCACGCCTGAATGCGCCAAGTGTTCCATATTCCATGGGATCAAACCTGGACCAGAGCCCTGATGCACTCCGAAAATCAGGGATACCGCTCTCAACACTTACCCCTGCACCGGTAAAAGCATAGACATTTGAGGCTTCATGAACAAGCCTGGCAGCATTGATGATACTGTCTTCCCGTGACTCCCTCATGCTTCCTCCCTGTGCTCTGCAGGAGAAAGGGGCAGGATAAAATAAAAGTTATTTCCCTCCTCCGTGGGCTCGCAGCCCACCTCTCCGCCATGTGCCTCAACCACCCGCCTTATAAAGGCAAGCCCATGCCCGGTGCCTGGAACACTGCTGTCATTATCAGCCCTCCAGCCGTCAACAAATATTTCCCTGCACTGTTCACTTGAAAGCGGCGGCCCTGTGGTAAAGACATTAAACTTGACCCCCTTCATCCCCTTGACAGGAAAATCCTCCACCTCTTCACACCCGTAGGCAAGGGCCTTGCGCCTCTTTCCGCTCTTTGTAATTATCTCACTGGTATATTTCAGGGCATTTGAAAACAGATTGGCATAGACCTGCGCCAGCAGCCCCACATCCACCATAAGCGGAAACTCCTGCTGATACATGTTATGGGGCCTGTCAACCTTAATGCCATGCGAGGCAAACCTGCCTGCATAGAGCTCAAGCTGGGGCTGTATGATATCCTGCTCAACAAAGCACTTGCCTGGCTTAAGCACCAGATGCCCATACCTGAAATGCTCCTCCCTGAACAGACTCTCAAGAAAAAGCGATATCTGGGTGTGCTGCTGCACAAGTTCGTGATGGCACTTTTCAAGTTCTATGTGGATTTCCCTGTACCGGTCTGTAAGGTGATTGCACGCATCTCCACTGATGTGAGACAGACAGCCAGCAACCTCTGACCCCAGATCATCAAGTGCTGAGATCTTTTCTTTAAGCCGCCTGAAAAGATACCTGAAACGCATATTAGGTATAATGATATTATGCCCAATATCCATTCCCAAGGCATTGATAAAACAGAGATGCTTCAGGTTTTGTACTGTGAGTAGCCTCTTGTTCAGTTCAGAACCTATCCATCGGGCCAGCACTCTGTAAAAAAGACGGTCTTCATGGAATAGTCGCGCTATGGGACGAATGGCAAACATGCCAAGAATATTAAGACGGGACTCAAAAGGGTCGGAGGTGTGCAGATAGAAGCAAAAATCATGGTCAGTGTCTTTTTGAGATTGCCAGGGGAGTTCCGCACGTTCGTTATTCCTGGGAGGACGGGAGAAGAGAGGAAATACCAGCATGTCCGAGGTTTCATAGGGCCTGCGGGAAGGAGGAAGAGACCTGCTCACAGGTTTATGAGGTTTAATCAGCCCATTTTTGGTGTCGCAGACCTTCACAAGTTCTTTTTCCCTGCAGCAGTAGAGGTAGAAAGAACCCTCCATACCCTTGGCAAGAAGGGGCGGAACAGAGCAGCAGAGACGGTACAGGTCACGAAGCCCGCCGCCGTACTGTGCCGCATTGCAGAAAGAATTCAGGATGTCGTTATGTTTTTTGGGGAAGTGATTTTCAGAATATGCTTTGCGCTCTCTTTCAAGCAGGTGGATAAAAGGCAGGAGTTCATCCGAAACGGAAGGTTTTGTACTTGCAGGCATATAGTCCTCATAAAGAGACGTGGCAGTTTATCCTAATGGCACTTTTAAATAAAATAGTAAGCTCATGGACAAAAATAGTCAACAAGGCAGGAAAGACGCTTAAACCGGAATCCTCGACTTCGAGCTCCTACAATACAGCAGAATAACTACACTGTGAGTAGATACTTTACCATAGACTCTATCCAAACCAATTAGTTTCGTATCTATTCAGTGTGGTAAATGGTCTTGTTTTGGAGTGACTTTGAAGAATTTCGTAGTTTTTCTTGGCGAAGCGCAGCCACAAAAATCGCGTCTGTTTCAGCGAAGAACGAGCGAGTTTCGCGATTTTTGCGTAGCGAGCCTTAGAAAAAAAATTGTTCACCAGAACGGAAAAACATGACCATTTACCAACATTGATTAACAAATTGCGCTGAACAGTTACTTAGTTTCTTGATTATCAGCCTCATTTCCCTATACTGAAAATCATAGGTCATCTCAATTTTATATCTGTGTACTGAATATTGATACAGTAGTTCCGCAAAACAGAATACTTTTCAAAAAAAGCCATCAAACCACAAATGAAAAAACTTTTATTTATATTTTCACTGCTTTCATGGATGATTGCCAGTAATGCTGTGGTTGCCCATACCATGAAGGGTGATGACAAAACATACGATGACATGTTCACCCGTGAGCTTAAAAACACCACAGACATAGCCACCAGGACGCGGCTTAATAGCGATGATGTCCCTGCCTTTGTAACAATCCTCTACAGAGACGAACTCTTAAAACTCGGGATCAACGATATTTTTGAGGCCCTCTGTCTGGTGCCAGGTGTTGAACCGTACATGGACAATTCCGGGGCAAGGCAGCTAATATTCAGGGGAGAAAAGGAGAAGGGCAAAGTCAAACTGCTCATAGATGGCATGGACGTAAACAATGCCCTGCGTGGTTCTGTTTACTACTATTACGACTTCCCCATTGAACTGATAGAGCGCATAGAGGTGATCCGGGGGCCCGGCGCGGTTCTTTACGGATCCGGCGCAATGAGCGGTGTAATTAACATTATTACCCGCACATCTGACCCTTGGAGTCGTTCATCGGCATTCGGGTATGCTGCATCATACGATACATACCGGGGAGGGATGATATACAAACATAACTTCCACAACCTGAGCCTGGGAATAGACGGATATTACGACCAGACCAACCGACAGGTAAAGGCCGGACCTGATAAGGGAGGAAGTTATGGCAGGAGCAATGAGAATGGCAACTCATATTCTGTGGGAATGGTTGCTGAAAGTGACGGGCTGAAATTTACAAGCAGATTCAAGCGTTCAAAAAGTGGCGTTGCGTTCGGGAGATTTTTCTATCTTGAGCCGGACCGCACCCGGGACGGGCTTATTAACTCCACTTTCCTGTCAGAACTCATGTACTCCAGGCCCTTGTCCGACACAATTTCATTTACTGCAAAGGGTGGTTACAGCTACTACAAGGAAACTGTTGACTCAATGGCAACCCCTCTTGAGCTTGGCGGTATGATTTTTGAAGTGAAATACTCGGAAGACAAAATATATGCCGACCTCTCAATAAAGGCCATGATGCCAACACACAACCAGCTACTTGCCGGTTTCAGATTTGAAAACCATCAACAGCACAAAAACAGCTTCAGGGCATATCTTGTAAATGGCTCCGGAGAAAACCTGATGCCTGACCATGTAATAAAACCAAGGGTAGCCAGACATATAGGCACCTTCTATTTCAATGACCAGTATCACATAAATGACAGCATCGATATCTCCTTTGGGTTCCGTTACGACATCAATTCCGACGTGGATAACACCATTAATCCCAGGGCGGGCATAGTTTACCGCCTTATGGAAAACCTGAACATTAAGGCAATGTACTCTCACTCCTACAGGATACCTTCATGGATAGAGCTGTACATGAATGTCCCGGTTCCATTCAGGGGCAAACCAGACATTTCATCTGAAAAATCAGACACCCTGGAGCTTGGGCTGATCTATAACAATGGAGACAGCCATATTGGGTTCAATGCCTACTGGACCCAGATTAACGACATCATCTCTTACGACTCCTCTTCTATCACCTACAGCCAACATGGAAGACACACATTTGGAGGCGCAGAGCTGGCAATTAAGCAAAATTTTCAGGAAAATACCTCTCTTGATATGAATTTCTCATATGTGTACGGCGTTGATGCAGATAATGACAAGCTGCCAGACACTGCCTCATGGCTTGGTAATGTCATTTTTTTGCATACTTTTGACTTTGGGCTTACATGTGGCACGCATCTCCGGTTTGCTACCAAGAGATTAAGGGAGACCGGCGACAGCCGAAACGACCTCAAAGGCTATGTGGTTCTCGACGAGACACTCACATACAGAATAGGGCCAGCAGAGTTTACAGCAGGGGTAAAAAACATACTTGACGACGATGTGCGGTACCCGGCTCCTCAAGATACATATCCTAAAGACTATCCTAGGCCAGGCCGTACCTACATGTTCAGGATATCCTACGACTTCTGATGCAGATTAGAAACCATAAAATATGCCATAGGATATGGCTGTCCCTTCTATTCTTTTGCCTGAGTCTGCCTGTGTCTTCAGGTAATGCCAGCCTGCTCAGACAAGACCTGCTTAGAATTCATGCCTCTATTATGCCCAAGACAGTATTCATGGATTACGATTTCAAAAAGAGGCTCGTGAATGGAAAAATTGCCGTTTGCATCCTGAGCAAACAGAATGACATACCGCAGGCAGGGGAACTAGCACGCTATATTAACAAACTATACAGCAATGGCATAAATGGTTTTAAGATCACCACCAATGTTGTTTCTTATCAAAAATTCATTAAATCTTCCTGCCCAGGAGCCACAATTTTTTACATCCTTCCTGCCGGAAGACACATCATGGAACAGGCCATTAACAAGATAGGAAAATCCGGCATTATCTTTACCTACTCACCCCGCTATCTGAAATATGGCGCCCATGTATCACTGAAAATCAAGTACAGGGTTAAACCCGTGATCAACCTGGAAGCCCTGAAGAAAAGTGGGATTTCTCTAAGACCAGCCTTACTTAGAATTTCTGACCTATATTCCTCTGACAGGAAATTATGAAAGCGCTCGGGACACTACCCTACAGAAATTCTCTGGTATTCACCACCACCATCTGGCTTGCCGCTGCTTCAATAGTGATAGTTCTGTTTCTAGGCGTGTTAAATACCCGGTTTATCCAGGCAGAGTACAGACAGATGGAAGAACAGAAGATTGCCACCATAATGAGTGATGCCCTTAAACTCTTGGGCATAAACTTAAGTTACGGATTTGAAAAGGCTATCAATGAGACGGGAAAGGCAATACTTGCAAATGACTACATCATAGCAGTACGTATCAAAGATGAACTTAAGGGTAAAGAGTATAAGTTTTCAAAGACAGGCAGTTCAGACATATCCGGAGACCTGGTAGAGGAGAAATCTATTATAGACCCTGCAACCGGACAAAAAATCGGGCTGCTCACGCTTATATGCTCCCGTTCCGGTTACAGGGAAATGATGATTCAGTATTACAGCAACCTTGCAATGGTCATGCTCATCTACCTATGCTCTGTTGCTCTGCTTGTGCGCTTCATATACAAACGACTGTCGCCTTTAAGACAACTTGCAGAGGCAATGCAGAAATTTTCTC